>JAFAVH010000426.1 GCA_019242655.1 Methylobacteriaceae bacterium | reverse complement strand
CGCCTCGCCTATGTCGAGGTTCTTGCCTGAAATCCGCAAGGGCATGGGAGCTCCTAGAGCAGGTCCCGCGACGTGAATGTGCCTTCGACAATGCCCTCAGGACGCATCAGCGAGTTGCCTCCGGCAACTGAATGACGCGTCACGGGAAAGGGTTAAGAGTCTCGCCTAGCGAAGTCAATGGGCGCATCGAGATTGGCGGCGGAACATCTAAGTCACTGAAATCAGGAGAGTTCAGGTGGCAATTGTCGCCGTTCGGCATCGCCTGATCCGATCAACTCGCGCGTTGCATCGCCTGTTTCTCGCGCCGCCGCTCGACGGACGACGGAATGCGCAGGCTTTCGCGATATTTCGCAACGGTACGCCGCGCGATGTCGATGTCGGCTGCGCGAAGCTGCGTCACGATCGCATCGTCGGAGAGCACGTCGGCGACGTTTTCGCGCTCGATCATCAGCTTGATCTTGTGGCGAACCGATTCAGCGGAATGTGCTTGGCCGCCGCTTTGCGCCGCGATCGATGCGGTGAAGAAATATTTGAGCTCGAACAGCCCGCGCGGCGTCGACATATATTTGTTCGAGGTCACGCGCGAGACCGTCGATTCATGCATGCCAATCGCATCGGCGATGGATTTCAAATTGAGCGGGCGCAAATGCTGCACGCCTTCGGCAAAGAACGCGTCCTGCTGGCGCACGATTTCGGTCGACACTTTGAGGATTGTCTTGGCGCGCTGCTCGAGACTTTTGGTCAGCCAGTTCGCGGTCTGCAGGCATTGCGAGACGAAGCTCTTTTCCGCATCGTTCGCACGGCTCTTGCCGACGTGAGCCGCATACGTTTGATTGACGAGAAGACGTGGCAGAACCTCCGAATTAAGCTCGACGTGCCAGCCGCCGTCGGCGGCTGCGCGTACCGTCACGTCGGGAATGACGGGCTGAATCGGGCCGCTTTCATAGGCGCGGCCGGGTTTCGGATCGAGGCGGCGGATTTCGGCGACCATGTCGACGAGATCCTCGTCGTCGACGTCGCAGAGCCGGCGCAGCGTCGGAAATTCGCGTTTCGCCAGCAGCGGCAGATTGGCGACGAGCATCTGCATGGCCGGATCGTAGCGATCCTGTTCTTTGAGCTGGATCGCCAGACATTCGGCGAGATCGCGCGCGCCGACACCTGACGGCTCGAAGGTTTGGATTTTCGCGAGGATCTTTTCGACGCGGGCGACGGGCGTGCCGAGCCGCCCGGCGGTCTCGGCAATGTCGTCGCGCAGATAACCCGCTTCGTCGATCGCATCGATGAGCGTGTGTCCGATCATGCGGTCGACCGGATCGGGGCAGGCGAGGGCGAGCTGTTCCATGAGATGATCGTGCAGCGACGGCTTTGCGGCGACGTAGGCTTCGAGATTCGGGGCGTCGCCATCGCTAGGTCCGCCCGCGGAACCGGTCCAGGCGGTGGCGGAAAGGCCGGCATCGGACGGCGTTGGGCCGCGTTCGGGCGAGATCGCCGGGCCGTCCGCATCGAAAGCATTGTTGAGCTCGGTCCCGAGACTCGATTCGAGCGCGCTGCCGTCGGTCGCCAGCGTGTCGCTTGCCCAGTCGCTCTCGCGCGGCTCGTTCGGGTCGGGCTCGCTGGTCTCGAACGAAGGCTCAATCGGGTCGGCTGCCTGCGAAATAGGCAGATCGCCGCCTGCCTCTTCGATGCGCTCTAGCATCGGATTGCGCTCGAGTTCTTCCTCGACGAAGTTTGCGAGTTCGATATTCGAGAACTGTAGGAGCTTGATCGCCTGAAGCAGCTGCGGCGTCATGACCAGGGACTGGCCCTGCCGCATCACGAGCTTCGCCGAAAGCGCCATCACCTCACCTACCGCAGAGCCTCATCTCGGCCCGTTTCTTGCATAAGTCGGGGATAACCCATGTTGTTCTGCTTGGCGAGTCCGTCGGCTGCGTGTGCCCTGCACCTTTTGCCGCAGGCGGTTAAGAGACCGTGCGGCCGACCGCAGAATCCCGGCTACATCCTGAAATCTTCGCCGAGGTAGAAGCGGCGCACGTCGCGATTGGAGACGATTTCGTCGGGAGTGCCCGACGTCAGCACCTGGCCGGAATGAATGATGTAGGCGCGGTCGATCAGGCCAAGCGTCTCGCGTACGGCGTGATCGGTGATCAAGACGCCGATGCCGCGGTCGCGCAGATGGCGCACAAGGTCCTGAATGTCGCCGACCGCGATCGGATCGATGCCGGCAAAGGGCTCGTCGAGAAGCATGAAGGCGGGATGTCCGGCGAGCGCGCGCGCGATCTCGCAGCGCCGCCGCTCGCCGCCGGACAGCGCGATCGCCTGGGTCTTGCGCAGGCGCTTGATGTCGAATTCTTCGAGCAGCGCTTCGAGCTCATCTTCGCGCCTGTCGCGATCCGGCTGGGTGATCTCGAGGACGGCGCGGATATTGTCCTCGACGGAAAGGCCGCGGAAGATCGAGGGCTCCTGCGGCAGATAGCCGATGCCGAGCCGGGCGCGGCGGTACATCGGTAGGGGCGTGACGTCATAGCCGTCGAGCTCGATCACGCCCTGGTCCGGCCGCACGAGGCCGGTGATCATGTAGAAGACGGTCGTCTTGCCGGCGCCGTTCGGACCGAGAAGCCCGACCGCCTCGCTGCGCCTGATATAGAGGCTCACGTCCTCGACCACGCGGTGCTGCCGATAGCTCTTGGCGAGATGCTGGACGGCAAGCAGCCCTTCATGCACGGGACGGGGGCCCGGCGCCGGCGCCGGGGCGGCGACGGACGCCGGCGGCCGCGGCCGGGCCGGCTGCGGCATGGTCTCGGCTATCACCGGCGCAGCGGCGCCGTTGCGCAGCCGGCGCCAGCGTTCCGCTATCCGCGCCATGACCACCCGCCAGAACGGCGGCGGCAGCGACGAGCCATAGGATTGATCGACGGCCAAAACGAGAGAGTCCGGCGGAAGTAGAAGGGCGCTTCTTCGCAACAAGTGTGAGCGCATTAGGGCGCGCCAACCCTCAAGTAGATGCGCTCGGAGCGATTTTGCAAGAACGCAGAATTTTGTGCGCGCGCTCAGTCTTTGGCGGCGGCGGCTTCGGTCCGCGTCGCGCGGGTTTTCTGCGCTGTCGGCGCGCGGCTGTCGGCGGTCGGTGCGGCGGCGCCCGCGGACTTCTCGCCCGGCGTGAAGACGCTGCGCACGCGCCCGCTCTGCGCGCTGGCGCCGCCAAGCACCACCGCCTGGTTGGTGTTGAGGTCATACACCAGGCGCTCGCCCTTGGTGACATTGGCGCCCTGGCTCAGCGTCACGTGGCCGTTCAGAAACACCTTGTTCTCGGCCTTGTCGTAGACGCCGCTGTCGCCGGTCCCGACCTGGTCCTTGGAGGTGACCGTCACCGGCCCCTGCGCTTCCATCCGGCGCATGCGATGGCCATTTGCGGACGCGTCCGAATCTTCGAGGAAAATCGTCAGCACCGAGGCTTTGAGCCGGCTCTCGCCCTGCGTGGCGACGACCGCGCCGGAATAGACGAGTTTCTGGTCCTTATCGAAATAATCGAGCTTTCCCGCATCGATGCTGACCGGCTCCTTCGACGAGGCGCCGGGCAGAACAGCCGCGCTCTTCTGTGCCAAAGCGGGCGCCGCGCCTGCCGCCAACAACAACGCCGCTGCGAAGATCGTCCGCGCGATCATTGGCGCAGATCCTTCTGCAAGCCGGCGGTTTCGGTCTGCTGCTCCTCTGAGAGCAGGATCGAATGCACGTTGCCCTCGAAGACGACTTGCTCGCCATTGTCGACGATCTGCATCTGATCGGCGTCGACGGAGCCCGCTTTCATCACGACGTTCACCGCCTCGGTGGTCTTCATCAGCCCGCTCTTCAATTCCATCATCGCGGCGTCGGTCTTCACCTCGTAGCCCGCATCGCTGCGGATGCGCACGCGGCCCTTGAGCTGCACCTCATCTTTGGCGGAATTGTAGGTGCCTTCATTGGCGGTCAGGTTCACCCAGCTGCTCGCCGTCATCTGCGCCTTGGCATCGAGACGGACGAGCTCGACGATGTCGGGCTTCAGCATGTCCTGGATGCCCTGTGCGGCGCGCACCTCGTAGGGCATGCCGTTGCGGCGTTTGCCGGTCAGGCGGGGCGTGTCGATGGTGATTTTCGAGCCATTGAGGCCGACGCCGCCGATTGAGAGATGCGCGAGCCGGCTGAACGGATCGAAGAAGATGATGATGCCGCCGAGACCGACCGTTACCGAGCAGAAGATGACGATGGCGCGGCGCAGGAGCCGGACGCGGCTCGTATGGCGCCCGGCGCTGGCGAAAGCCCGGAGATCGTGCTCACCGGCGACGGCAAGCCGGTCGCGGTCGCGGGGGCGGCGCATGAGCGCGGCGTCGCTCATCCCTGGGGGTCTCGATTCATGAACTTCGGCTAAGGCCAGCAGGCGGTCACTTCAGCTATCGTGGCATGGCGAAGTTAAGGCGCTGCCACGCCTCAAGCTTAGCTATGGGCGAAAATATCGTCCTCGGCCCAGCCTCTGAGGTCGAGCCGCACGCGCGTCGGCAGGAAGGCAAAGCATTCGGATGCAAGCGCGCGCCGCCCCTCGCGCTCGAGCATGGCGTCGAGCTTCTCGCGCACCGCATGGAGGTGCAGCACGTCGGAGGCGGCATAGGCCATTTGCGCCTCGCTGAGGTCGGGAGCGCCCCAATCGGAGGATTGCTGCTGCTTGGAAATCTCTTGCCCTAAAAGCTCGCGCACGAGGTCCTTGAGACCGTGGCCGTCGGTATAGGTGCGCGCGAGTTTTGAGGCGATCTTGGTGCAGTAGACCGGGCCTGGCATGATGCCGAAGGTCTTCTGCAGGATCGCCATATCGAAACGCGCGTAGTGGAAGAGCTTTTCGACGCGCGTGTCGCCGAGCAGCCGCGTAAGGTTCGGGGCTTCGCGCTGGCCGGCTGCGATCTGCACGAGATCGGCCGAGCCGTCGCCCTTCGACAATTGCACGAGGCAGAGCCGGTCGCGGGCGTTGTTGAGGCCCAGCGTCTCGGTATCGACCGCGACCATGGCGCCGGGCTCGAAATTATCCGGCAGGTCGCCGCGATGAAGAGTGGGGGTGATTTGTGCGCCGCTCAAAGTGAGCGTTGTGTAGCGGTGCGCTGGCGCGGTGTCGAGCGCGAGGAGTCGCAAGATTGGCTGTGATGGCGGGATTTGGTCCGGCCATCCACGACTAACATGCGCCGCTTTGCTTTGCGCGGCGCCCGTCCGACACTGCGCCGCGACATCGCCAGGGAAAGCCATGACACACTACCGGCTGCATTATTTTCCGGAATCCGGCAACAGCTACAAGCTCGCTTTGATGCTGACCTTGTGCGGCCAAAAGTTCGAACCGGTATGGACGGATTTCGGCGGCGGCATCACGCGTACGCCGGAATGGCGCGCGTCCGTCAATCCGATGGGCGAAATCCCCGTTCTCGAGGAATACGACCGCAAGCTCACGCAAACCGCGCCGATCCTCTTACGTCTGTCGCAAAGATACGGCCGCTTCGGCGGCACGAATGAAGACGAGCGCTACGAAATCCTGCGCTGGCTGTTCTGGGACAATCAGAAGCTTTCGAGCTTCATGGCGACGTATCGCTACATGCACGCGTTCACGCCGTCGCCCGATCCGGCGGTGCTCAAATTTTTGAAATGGCGCGTCGACGATTTCCTACGCATTCTCGAGACGCGGCTTGCCGGACAAAAGTTTGTGATCGGCGAAGAGCCGACGATCGTCGACATTTCGATGATGGCGTATTTGTCGTTTCCGGTCGTCGAGAGCGGCTATGATTTCGCCTTAAGTCATCCGGCGATCGATGCCTGGCTCAAACGCCTCGCCGCGCTGCCGGGATGGAAAGCGCCGTATGATCTGCTGCCAGGGAAGCGGTTGCAGATGTATGCATGAGGCGGCATGTCATTCCCGCGTAAGCGGGAATCCAGGAGCGACATGATAAATGTCGGGAATGACACGGCGGCGCTATATCTAAATTTAATGTTTGCGCCCGTTGACAATTCCTGAATATAATCCTAAGTATTCTGCATTCCTGCCCATCTAGGGCGCTGTCCGACTTCCGTACCGGGCGGTGCGGGCGGGAAGCGGCGCCTGCGGCGCGGACATCGGAATCCGCGCCACGGGAGGCTCTTGCAAACCGGTGGCCTCGTGTCGAAAGACGCGTGGACGCGGAGTAACCCGCCCGTCCGGCACTATGACCGGTCCGCGGCTCAGATCGCTTAAGCGGGCTTGAGGTGGCGTCAAGCCAAACCACGCTCGCGAAGATGCGGGAAGCAAGAGACATAAATCGCCGTACGCGAGACGCCGGGAAACCGGCATAAAAAAATTAGGATCGGTGACCCGGCGTCTCCGTCCTTTTGCTCAAACAGACCGCGTCGCGAGGCGCACCAAGAATGACGCGCGCCCGCATTCGCTCCCACTTGTACTGCTCCACTTGCACTCCTCCCATCGCGTCGCCCAGCATGGCGGGCTGCCGCACTTGGCGATCGTTCATATATGAACTAAATCGCTCGCGACCTTAAGGAGCTTGATCCATGTCCGACGCCGCGCCGCACGAAGCAGCCGAACTCCCGCCGCGCGAAACGATGGAATACGACGTGGTCGTCGTCGGCGGCGGCCCCGCCGGCCTCGCCACCGCGATCCACCTGAAGCAGGTCTCGCCCGAGACCAGCGTCGTCATCGTCGAGAAAGGCTCGGAGGTCGGCGCGCATATTCTGTCCGGCGCGGTCATCGACCCGAAGGCGCTCGATGCGCTTTTGCCCGAATGGCGCCAAGACCCGGAGCGGCCGTTAAAAACGCCGGTCACCAAGGACCGCTTTTATTATTACGGCCATTCCGGTGCGGTCAGGCTGCCGAATTTCATGATGCCGCGGCTCATGAACAATCACGGCAATTTCGTCGGCTCGCTTGGCAATCTCACGCGCTATCTCGCGACAAAAGCCGAAGCACTCGGCGTCGAGATTTATCCGGGCTTTCCCGCGGCCGATGTTCTTTACGGCGCCAATGGCGAGGTCGCCGGCATCGCTACCGGCGATCTCGGTATCGGCAAGGACGGACATATCAAGGAGAGTTTTACGCGCGGCATGGAGCTGCGCGGCAAATACACCGTGTTTGCCGAGGGCGCGCGCGGCTCGCTTACGAAAATCCTGATGGAACGGTTTGGTCTCCGCGCCGATTGCGAGCCGCAGAAATACGGCATCGGACTCAAAGAGATTTGGCAGATCGCGCCGGAAAAGCACGAGCCGGGTCTCGTGCAGCATTCCTTCGGCTGGCCGCTCGACAATGAAACCGGCGGCGGCTCGTTTCTGTATCACGCCGAAGACAATCAGGTTTATGTCGGCTTCGTCGTGCATCTGAATTATGCAAACCCGACATTGTCGCCGTTCGACGAGTTCCAGCGCTTCAAGACGCATCCGGCGATCGCGCATGTGCTCGAAGGCGGCAAGCGGCTCTCTTACGGCGCGCGCGCGATCTCGGAAGGCGGCTGGCAATCGGTGCCGAAGCTCGCTTTTCCCGGCGGCGTTCTCGCCGGCGATAGTGCTGGCTTCCTCAACGTTCCGCGCATTAAGGGCTCGCACAACGCGATCCATTCGGGAATGCTGGCGGCGAAACATCTGGCGGCTGCGCTCGGCGAGGGGCGCGCGCACGATACCTTGCAGGCCTACGACGACGCGTGGCTCGAGTCCGACATCGGCAAGGACCTTTGGAAGGTGCGCAATGCCAAACCGCTCTGGTCGAAATTCGGTACTTATCTCGGGATTGCGCTCGGCGGGCTCGACATGTTGACGAACGAGCTGTTCGGATTTTCTTTTTTCGGCACGCTGAAGCACGGCAAGGCCGACCACGAAACCTTGAAGAAAATCGATGAGGTGAAGCCGATCGTCTATCCGAAGCCCGACGGAAAATTGTCGTTCGACAAATTGTCGTCGGTGTTCATCTCGAACACAAATCACGACGAGGATCAGCCCAGTCACTTGAAATTGCGCGATCCTTCGATCCCGATCGCAGTCAATTTGCCGAAATACGGCGAGCCGGCGCGGCTTTATTGTCCGGCGGGCGTGTACGAAGTGGTCTATGCCGACGATATCAAGAAAAGCGATCCGCGCTTTGTCATCAACGCGCAGAACTGCGTGCATTGCAAGACGTGCGACATCAAGGATCCCGAGCAGAACATCGTGTGGACGACGCCGGAAGGCGGTGGCGGCCCGAATTATCCCAATATGTGAGCACCTCAGCGTGAGGCTTTTTGACTTCGCAAATAATTGATGATGCCGGAAAAATCTGCGTTTTCATTCCCCGCCGAATTGTATTGTTCATATAGTTCGGCGGCATGCGCGCCGAGCGGCGTTTGCGCACCCGCACTTTGCGCCGCCTCCTGTGCGAGCTTCAAGTCCTTCAGCATCAAAGCGGCGGCAAAACCGGGTTTGTAGGAATTGTTGGCGGGCGATGCAGGGACGGGGCCGGGCACGGGACAATATGTCGTGATCGACCACGATTGCCCCGATGATGTCGATGCGACGTCGAACAAAGCCTGATGCGAAAGCCCGAGTTTCTCCGCCAACGCAAACGCCTCGCAAGTGACGATCATTGTTGCGCCGAGAATCATGTTGTTGCAGATTTTTGCCGCTTGCCCCGCGCCGGCGCCGCCGCAATGAACGATGCGCTTGCCCATCTTTTCGAGAATCGGTTTCGCCGCGGCGAAAGCATCATCCGCGCCGCCGCACATGAAGGTGAGCGTGCCCGCTTTGGCGCCGCCGGTGCCGCCGGAAACCGGCGCATCGAGGCTTTTCAATCCGCGTTCCGCCGCGAGCGCATGCGCGGCACGCGCACTATCGACATCGATCGTCGAGGAATCGACAATAACCGCACCTGATTTCGCATGCGGCACGATCTCGGCCCAGACCGCGCGCACATGCTTGCCGGCCGGCAGCATCGTGATGATTGCGTCGGCGCCCTTGACCGCCTCGGTCCCGGATGCAGCGATCTGCACGCCGTCGGCTGCGGCCCCGTCGCGCAGCGCGGCGACGAGATCGAAGCCGCGCACGTCGTGGCCCGCTTTGACAAGATTGGCGGCCATCGGTCCGCCCATATTGCCAAGACCGATAAAGGCAATCGTCGTCATCGATGTCATCTCATCGCGATTGAGTGAGGCGTGCTCAGTAGCAGCTATACCCAGAGCCAGAGCCGACAAAGACGCCCTGCGTGTTGTAGACGAGATTTGTTTGCTCGGCGCATGTCGCGCCAACCGGAACGGGCGGGACGAGCCGGTAGGCGAAGCCGTAATCCGGCGCGTAGGCATAGCCGTAGGCGGCAGCCGCGGTCGTCGGGAGCAGTCCCGGACTGTAGCGCGGATACGCATATTCGCGGGTCATCACCTTGCCCGAGAACACGACAGCGCCGTCGCGCTCACCCCGATGCACGCGCACGGTTCTGACCACGACATGTCTGCGCGGATAGGCGCGTTTGACGATCACATCGGGGCCAGGCCCATCCGCCTGAGCCCAGATCGTGCCGGCAGCGAGAAGCGCGCCTGCCGCAAAAATCCTGAAAAGGGTCATCATCTCGATCCTGCTGTTCGCGCCGCCTCGCTTCCCGCCGGCGCGGGAGCGATACGAGATTCTTGTGACGATTGCCAATATCGGTCGCGCAAGAGCCGCTTCATCAGCTTACCGGTCGGCGTGCGCGGCAGCTCCTTTTCGAAGTCGATGCTGCGGGGACATTTGAGCCGCGATAGTTTCGCCCGGCAAAATTGCATCAGGTCTTCGCGCGTGCTCTCATCCGAAGCGACGCCGGACGTCAATTGCACGACCGCTTTAACTTCTTCGCCCATCTCTTCGTTCGGCACGCCGAAGACGGCAACGTCGAACACGGCCGGATGCGTGATCAGAATATTTTCGGCCTCTTGCGGATAGATATTCACTCCGCCCGAAATGATCATGTAGGCCTTGCGATCGGTAAGATAGAGGTAGCCCTCCTCGTCGAGGTAGCCAACATCGCCCAAGGTCGACCAGCCTTCTGGCGTGTAAGCACCTGCGGTCTTTTGCGGATCGTTGTGATAAGCGAAAACCGGTCCGCCGGAGAAATAGACGCCGCCGATCTCGCGCGGCGGCAACGGCATCCCGTTTTCATCGAGGATCTTGATCTCACCGACCAGCGTGCGCCCAACCGTGCCGGGATGCTTGAGCCATTCCTCCGAATTCACAATCGTGATGCCGTTGCCTTCCGTGCCGCCATAATATTCGACGAGGATTGGTCCCCACCAGTCGATCATCGCCGCCTTGATGTCGACCGGACACGGCGCGGCCGCATGGACGACCGACTTCAGCGACGAGATATCATATCGCCTGCGCACGTCGTCCGGCAGTTTCAAAAGACGGACAAACATCGTCGGCACGACTTGCGTGACGGTGGCGCGATATTTCTCGATGAGCGCGAGGAATTGTTCGGGATCGAACTTTTCCATAATGATGGACGTGCCACCGAGCGCGCCACTCAGTATGTTGAAGCGCAGCGGCGCTGCATGATAGAGCGGCGCCGGCGAAAGATACGTTGTCTCCGCGCTCATCCCGCACATTTTTGCGCAAAGCAGGACAAGGAGCGGATTAATCGTGCCGAGCGGCTCGTTCTTGAATTGCGGCTTCACGCCTTTGGGCCGGTCCGTCGTGCCGGAAGAGTAAAGCATGTCGTAACCGGAAATCTCGTCGGCGATCGGAGTTGGCGGGTGCTCTGCCACCGCTTTGTCCCACGATGGCAGCGGCAAATGTGTTTCGCCGCTGACGTAAATCTTCACGTTCGGCCCGCAGAGTTCCGCCAGCCCGGCGATGTCGCGGCCCGCATTGGCGGAAAGGATGAAGACCTTGGCGCCGCAATCGCGAACGATATAAGCGATCTCGGCATCAGTCAGATACGTGCTGATCGCCGTATAGAAGAGGCCACTGCGCTGCGCGGCCCAGCAGATTTCCATGAACCGGAGCGAATTCTCGACGAGAAGCGCGATGTGATCTTGAGCGCGCAGCCCAAGAGAGCGAAAGAGCTGCGCGCCGCAGTTCGAGGCTTCATCCAGCTCGCGATAGGTGATCGTCTCGCCCGAGCCGGCCATCTGATAGGCGACCTTGTCCGGGTTGAGTTGCGCGTGCAGGACCGGATGCATCATTAGGCTGACACCTCGGCGAAATTGCCCGCGCGTTTATCGAAGTTGGAGCGGATCGCTTCGATCTGATTGGCGCTGCCGATAAGCGCCTGCTGTTCGTTGGCTTCGGCGATCAAGCCTGCTTCCGGCTCGGCCGTGGAGGCGGCATTCAGCAAGCGCTTCGCGGCGCGGATCGCATGCGGACTTTTGCCCGCAATGTCACGCGCA
>JAFAVH010000236.1 GCA_019242655.1 Methylobacteriaceae bacterium | reverse complement strand
CCAACCGCTTCCCGGCAAGCGTGGTGCTTTTGTTTGCCGGCTCGGCGCAGGCGCGCGGCCCGTTCAATCTCACGATGAACACGAACGACGCGATCGAAACGGCGCGCGCCTTCCCGCGCGCGACGATCGTTCCCGTTCATCAGGACGGCTGGGCGCATTTCACGCAAAGCGCTGGCGATATCGCGGCATCCTTCAAGGCGCTCGGCATCGGCGATCGCTTGCAACTGATCGAGCCCGGTATGCGTACGGAAATTCCGCTGCGGCAGAATGTCAATTGACTAAGTCGCGTCATGCCCGGCCTCGGGGCCGGGCATCCACCACAATGCTGGTATTTGTCATTCCCGCGAAAGCGGGAATCCGGGCGGTCGTGCATTTGACCCTGGATTCCCGGCTGTCGGAAATGACGGGCGCGCGTCATCCTTGTTGCGCGAGGTTCGCGCGATCGGGGGAGATAGAAGGACACGGGCGCCGAGCGGCCGATCCATTTATTTTTTTATGCCGGTCGCCCGGCGCCCATGTGCGGCGATTTATGTCCCTTGCTTCCCGCATCTTCGCGGACCTCGGTGCTGCCACCTAAATCCGCTCAAGCGATCTGAGCCGCGGACCGGTCGTAGTGCCGGACGGGCGGGTTACTCCGCGCCGCACGTCTCTCGACGTACGTCACCGGTTTGCAAGAGCCTCCCGAGACGCGAGTTCCGATGCTCGCGCCGCAGGCGCCGTTTCCCGCCCGCATCGCCCGGTACGGAAGCCGGACGACGCCCTAGGTGGGCGGGAATGTGGATCGATATATAGGAATTATTTCCAAATGTCAATAGGCCCGAATGCGGGCGTTATTAAACTGCACCCTTTATCTGAATCGCGTTACGTGCTTCAATGAAGGAATAAGCAACGCTTTGAGTTTTAATTCCACGTACCTCTCGCAACATTCTAGGTCCGCTTGGCGCCCGCCGATTAGAGGGAGCGATTTTGATGCAACGGACCTTGCTATCCATCTGCATTTTCGCATCGCTTATATTTCCTACGTTTAGCCAGACGAGCCCGTCGTCCGAGATTGCTCCGGCGGGAAAGCTGCGTGTCGGCATGATCGCAATCACGGTGCTCGGAGGCGTTGCCGAGCCCCTCGCGCAATTCATCGGGTCAAAGCTGGCTGTATCAACCGAGCCGGTGATGTATCCCAATCCGGAAGCGTATGCGCAGAGCTTCGGAAGGAACGAATGGGAGGTTGCCATCGGGCCGCGTGCTCTGGCTTCAAACGACAAGGCAGACCCTACCTCGGACATTTGGACCATCAGTCTCGTCTATGTCGCCGCGCCGGGAAAAGAGTTTGCGAACGTCGCGGCTGTCGACAAACCAGGCGTAAAGATCGGCACGATTCAAGGTGCGCCTTCGGACCGAATACTCACGCGCGAGATCAAGTCGGCCGAGATTGTGCGCATTCCATTGAGTCCGCAGATTGCGGCCGACGCAGCCGAGTTGCTTCGCGCCGGCAAAGCCGATGTATTCGGCGCGGATTCAGGTGTAGGCTATCCCGCCGCGGAAGCGCTTCCCGGCGCGAAGGTGGTGCCCGGCACATTCGCTATGGTTCGCGTTGCAGCTGCGTTGCCAAAGGGCCGGCCGCCAGAAGCCCGCGCCAAGCTCGAGGAATTGATTGCCGAAGCGAAGCGCACGGGAATCGTACAGCAGGCTATCGACGCGAAGGGGCTGAAGGGCGTTGCCGTCGCGCCGAATTGAACCTCCCGATCGCAAATTGACCCCTCGCGCCGCTTCCCCCACAAAGGCGCATGGCCCCACCTCCCTGCAACGTTGCCCTCTTCGTCACCTGTCTCGTCGACCTCTTCCGCCCGAGCGTCGGCTTCGCCGCGGTGAAGCTGCTCGAGGATGCCGGCTGCACCGTCGCCGTGCCGGTGCAGACCTGCTGCGGTCAGCCTGCCTATAATTCCGGCGACCGCGCGGATGCGCGCGATCTCGCGCTGCAGGTGATCGACGCCTTCGAGCCCTACGATTACGTCGTCGTGCCCTCGGGCTCGTGCGGCGGCATGATCAAAAAACATTATCCCGAATTGTTTGCCGGCGAGCCCGATCTCGCGCGCCGCGCCGGCGCGCTTGCGGCGAAAACTTACGAGCTCGTCAGTTTTCTCACCGACGCTCTCGGCATCGAGCGCGTCGACGCGCGTTTCGAGCGCGCCGTGACCTATCACGATTCCTGCTCGGGCTTGCGCGAATTGAAAATTCAGGAGCAGCCGCGCAAATTGCTGCGCAGCGTGCAAGGGCTGACGATCGCCGAGATGCCGCGCTCCGATGTCTGCTGCGGCTTCGGCGGCACGTTCGCGGTGAAATACGGCGAAATCTCCAACGAGATCGTCGAGCGCAAGGCGCAGGACATCGCCGCCTCCGGCGCGCCGGTTCTGCTTGCCGGCGACATGGGCTGCCTCATGAACATGGCCGGCAAGCTCACGCGCGAAGGCCGCGCCATCGAAGTGCGTCACGTCGCCGAAGTGCTCGCCGGCATGACCGACGCGCCGCCGATCGGCGCGACGACGGAGGCGCGGCGATGAGTGTTCACGCAACATCGCCGCAATTCAAGGAGAATGCGCACGAGGCGCTGCACGACGCGACGCTACAGAAAGCGCTCAACAATATGCGCTCGGGCTTCATCGAGCGCCGCGCGCTCGCCGCTGCCGAATTGCCGGAATTCGAGCGCTTGCGGGATTCCGCCCGCGACATCAAGAAACACACGCTGCAGCATCTCGATCTCTATCTCGAAGCCTACGAGACGAAGGTGACGGAAGCGGGCGGCCACGTGCATTTCTGCCGCACGCCTGCCGAAGCCAACGCGGCGGTGCTTGCGATCTGCCGCGCGCGCGGCGCACGCACCGTCACCAAGGGCAAGTCGATGATC
>JAFAVH010000227.1 GCA_019242655.1 Methylobacteriaceae bacterium | reverse complement strand
ACCGACGACGCGAATGTCGAGAGATAGGCGCCGAGATTGGCTTTCGTGCTGACGCGCAAGCCGGTGATCTTGCCGTCGGCATCGATCGCAAGCTCTGCATGCGTGATGTGGTCACGTCCATGCGCATCGCAGAGAAAAGCTTCCGTGCGATCGCAATTCCATTTGACCGGACGGCCGATCTTACGGGACGCCCAGACGCAGATCGTCTCTTCGGCGTAGATGAAAATTTTCGAGCCGAAGCCACCGCCAACGTCAGGCGCGATCACGCGGAACTTGTTTTCCGGCGCGAGCCCGATGAAGGCGGAAAGAACGAGACGCGCGACGTGCGGATTCTGGCTCGTCGTGTAGAGAACGAGCGTGTCGGTCCCCTCCTCGTATTCGCCGACGGCGGCGCGCGGCTCCATCGGATTCGGCACGAGTCGATTGTTGACGAGTTCGAGCTTGGTGACGTGTTTCGCCGCGCCGAAAGCTTTGTCCGCCGCCGCTTTGTCGCCGAGATGCCAGTCGTAGACGACATTATCAGGCGCGACGTCGTGGATTTGCGTGCCGGATTGCGCGTTGGCGAGATCGATCACGGCGGGCAGAACCTCGTAATCGACCTCGATTTTCTCGGCGGCGTCGCGCGCCTGTGCCAAAGTGTCGGCAATCACCACGGCAACATGATCGCCGACATAGCGTACTTTGCCCTGCGCCAGCGCCGGGTGCGGCCCGGCATTCATCGGCGAGCCGTCCTTGGAGTGGATGAGCCAGCCGCAGATCAGCCCGCCAACCTTGTCGGCCGCCACATCATCACCGGTGTAGATTTCGACAACGCCGGGCGCATTCTTCGCCTCGCTCGTGTCGATGCGGTTGATCTTTGCATGCGCGTGCGGCGAGCGCAGGAAATAGGCATAAGCCTGTCCCGGCCGGTTGATGTCATCGACATAGCGGCCCTTGCCGGTGATGAACCTGTGATCTTCCTTGCGCGGAATTGCTGCGCCGATGCCCGTCGCGCCCATCTCGTTTCTCCCTAATTCCGAGCGCTGCTTATTCCGCAGCTTTGCTCTGTGGCGTGCTCGACATGTTGCGTGCGCCAGCGGCGATCGCTTTCACAATGTTATGATAGCCGGTGCAGCGGCAAAGATTGCCCTCAAGCTCCTCGCGGATGGTCTTTTCCTCGAGATTGTTGCCCTTGCGGCGGACGAGATCGACGGCCGTCATGATCATGCCCGGCGTGCAGAAGCCGCATTGCAGTCCATGATGCTCGCGGAAAGCTTCCTGCATCGGATGCAGCTCGTTGCCGTTGGCGAGACCCTCGATCGTCAGCACGTTCGAGCCTTCGCATGAGAGGGCGAGCGTCGTGCAGGCTTTCACCGCCTCGCCGTCGATATGCACGACGCAGGCGCCGCATTGGCTCGTGTCGCAGCCGACATGCGTGCCGGTGAGGCGCAGATTCTCGCGCAGGAACTGAACGAGCAGCGTGCGCGGATCGATGTCCGCCGAGCGCTGACGGCCGTTCACGTTCATCTTTACTGTGGGCATGTTTCCTCCGGATACCGTGTGTTCACATCGCCGTTGCCGACGGGGACACCGCCTCGGCGAAATTCGAGAAGAACTGGTCGGCCATCTTCTTGGCGACGCCATCGATCATGCGGGCGCCGAGCTGGGCAATCTTGCCGCCGACCTGCGCCTCGACATCGTAGGCGAGCTTCGTCCCGGCGTCGGCGGGACTGAGCGCGACGCGCGCACCGCCTTTGGCGAAACCGGCAATGCCACCCTGCCCTTCGCCCGAAATGCGATAGCCGTTGGGCGGATCGATATCGCTCAGCGTGACCTTACCTTTGAAGGTTGCCGAAACCGGCCCGACCTTCACTTTCGCCACGGCCTGCATTTCGTTGTCGCTGGTCTTTTCCAGGCTCTGGCAGCCGGGGATGCAGACTTTCAGCACTTCCGGGTCGTTGAGCTTCGCCCACACTGTCTCGCGGTCGGCCGGCAGCTCGACCTCACCCTTCATCGTCATCGCCATACGGCGGCTCTCCCAGACCTGCTTCGCGCCCCGGCAAGGGCGCTCTGTTTCGATCTATTCTACTTCAGAAAAGGACATGCGCTAGAGGCTTGGTTGCCGAGTTACGAGGGCGAAATTCGCCTCAGGCACACGCCGCCGCCCTACTTGTCTGCGCCAGCGCAAGCCCTATGCGCGCCGCAAGCGCGTCGCTGACCGGCGTCATCGGCAGGCGAAGCTCCGGGCTGTCGATCAGTTTCGCCCGCCACAGCCAATGCTTGATCGGCGCGGGACTTGGCTCGGCAAAGAGTAGCCGCGCGAGATCGAAGAGGCGGTGCCAAGCCGAGATCGCGCCGGATTGGTCGCCGGCAAGCAGCCGATCGCGCACCAGGGCGAAACCTGCGGTCTCGACATGAGCAGCCGCGAGAATGCCGCCGTCGGCGCCCTGCATCAGTGCGCTGTAGAAGAGCGTGTCCTCGCCGGTGAGTACGACGAACCCTTGCGGCCGGCTGCGCAGCAGCTCGAAGGATTGAATCGGATCGGCGCAACAATCCTTGACGCCGACAATGTTCGCGTGTTCGGCAAGCTGCAACATGACCTCGTTGCTGAGGTTCACGCCCGTACGATACGGGATGTTGTAGAGAAGAACCGGCCGCGCTGCATTGTCCGCGAGGGTCGAGAAGTGGCGATAGAGTCCCTGTTGCGATGGCCGCGTGTAGTAGGGACAAGCAATCAGGTAGCCTGAGATCGGCCACGCTGCCGTTCGCGCGAGCTCGGCGACACCTTTTCTTGTGTTGCTGCCGGAAATCCCGAGATAGATCGGAAGCCGCCGCCTTGTGCGTGCGCTCTCCGCAGCGGTGACGGCAACGAGCCGCTCGATTTCATCGTCGTCGAGCGTCAAGCCTTCGCCGGTCGTCGCACCGAGGACGAAAGCGTCGATAGGCTCGGCGGAATAGTGCTTCACCAGACGACGCAGCGACTTTTCGTCGAGCTCGCCGTCGCGAAACGGCGTGATCAAGGGTAGCCAGACGCCGCCTGGAATGGGTTGATCGGTTTGCATGCCCGTCTCCTTCGGTCTGCCGGAGACGGGATGGGCAACAAAAAACCCCGTCGAAACCGGCGGGGTCCTGATCGATCTCTTGAAAGCTGCGACTAACGCGCGCGAAGATCCTCAGTCCCCGGAGGAATGAGTTTTTTCGTAGCGAGTCGGCGGCGTTGAGCCATGGGCCAATGCTGATCTCAGCGGCAGGTTCTGTCAACCGCCCACGGACATCCGGATCAGTGTGTGCGCGTCCCCGGCCAGCGTCCGCGCTGCTCTTTCTGCACGGCGGCTGTCAGAGCCTGCGCGAGCTCTTCCTGACGAAACGGTTTGTCGAGCCGGAAGAGGTCGTTGCCGGCATCCGGCGGCAGTTCGGCAAAACCGGTCGCCAGAATGATCGGCAGATCGCGACGCTCGGCCCTGATCGCGTCGGCAAGCTGGGTGCCGGTCATGACCGGCATCGCCTGGTCGGTGATCACGACATCGATCGCCTTCTCACGGTGAAACACATCGAGCGCCTCCTTGCCCGAGGCTGCTTCGAAGACGGTGTGGCCGAGATCCTCCAGCATCGCGATGGTGTTCATCAGGACCAACGCATCGTCATCGACCGCGAGGATGACAAGCGAACGCGTGTCTTCTTCCGATGCCGAACGCGACGTTTGCGGTTGCAGCACCGTTTCCGGCGTCGGTGTTGCGACGGGCAGCCAAATCTCTGCTGTCGTCCCCTGGCCTGTCCGGCTCTTCAGGACCAGCCGGCCGCCGATCTGCTCGCTCATGCCGTGGACCATGGAAAGCCCAAGGCCGGTCCCCTTGCCGATCCCTTTCGTGGTGAAGAAAGGCTCGGTTGCGTGCGCAAGGGTCTTCTCGTCCATTCCCTCTCCAGTGTCGGTCACCGAGAGGCAGACGTAGCGGCCCGCCGCAGCGGCGCCTTGCTCCTCGAACAAGCGCTCGAGACGCGCACCGACAATGATGGTCCCCCCATCCGGCATCGCATCGCGCGCGTTGACCGCCAGGTTGAGCAGGGCGAGTTCGAGTTGATTGGCATCGGCCCGGGCCGGCGGCAGGCTCAGAGGGAAGCGCGTCTCGATGTGGACGGATGGACCGAGCGAACGCTGCAGCAATTCAGCCATGCCATGCACGAGCGAGGCGACGTTCAGCGCCTCCGGATTGAGGTCGGTGCGACGCGCGAAAGCGAGCATACGCTTCGTCAGTGTGGCGCCTCGCTGCGCGCCTTGAATTGCATTATCGATCAGGCCGATCAGCTTCGGATCGTCGGGCAACCGTTTGCGCAATAGTTCAAGCGAGCCGAGCACAGCCATGAGAAGATTGTTGAAATCGTGCGCCACGCCTCCCGTCAGACGGCCAACGGCCTCCATCTTCTGGGACTGGAAGAAAGCCTCCTGCGCCAATTCGAGTGCGCGCTGGGCCTCCCGCTTTTCCGACATGTCGCGGGTGACTTTGGCAAAGCCAATGAGTGTGCCCTGCTCGTCGCGGACAGCGTCGATCACGACGTTCGCCCAAAAGAGCGTTCCGTCCTTGCGCACGCGCCAGCCTTCTCTCTCGAAACGGCCTTCGCGCACCGCGACTTCGAGAGCATGGGCGGGCAGTCCGGCGGCGCGGTCTTCTTCCGTGTAGAAACGGGAGAAATGCTCGCCGAGGATCTCGTCGGCGAGATAGCCCTTGATGCGCTCGGCGCCGACATTCCAGTTGGTCACCCGGCCGTCCGGGTCGAGCATGTAGATCGCGTAGTCGGTAACGCCCTGGACAAGGAGCCGAAAGCGCTCCTCGCTTCGCTTGAGCTCCTCCTCGGCGGCCTTGCGCTGGCTCAAATCGCGCGTGACTTTGGCGAAGCCAAGGATTTCACCCGAGGGACTACGGATGGGATCGATGATCACGTGGGCCCAGAAGCGCGAACCGTCCTTGCGGACGCGCCAGCCCTCATGCTCGAACCGTCCTTCAATTGCGGCCGTCTGCAGCGCGTGCTGAGGCAAGCCGGCGGCACGATCTTCGTCGGTATAGAAGCGTGAGAAGTGCTGCCCGAGAATTTCGGGGGGCTTATAGCCCTTGAAGCGCTGCGCACCAGCATTCCAGCTCGAGACGATGCCCGTCGGATCGAGCATGTAGATCGCGTAGTCGGTAACCGACTCGACGAGCAGACGATAGCGGGCGTCGTCGCTCACAGATGGTTCCAACCGCTCGGCTCGCTCCAATGGGCGCCCCTTGGCCCAACTCGGGTACTCGCGGGAAAATATTGCTCCAAATCGTTAAAGTGAAGGGTATTTCCGCTTGGAAGCTGTCTTGAGCTTTCCGTCCGAATGCAGGCGCGCTTTGACAAAGAAGCTTCTAGAAGCTACCTTTATGCTATGCGTTCCGTGGGTCTCAAGGTGCTGAAGAATAAGCTCAGCGAGTATGTTCGCCTCGCTGCAGCAGGTGAGGTCGTCCGCGTAACCGATCGCGACCGAGTCGTTGCGGAGATAGTGCCACCACAAAAGCGAGAGATTCCGGAGGATGAGTTTCTGGCTAGGGGCGCGCGCGAGGGGTGGCTGACGCCGGCGCGGATTAGCGATGGATCGCCGCCTCCGGCCAGTAAGCCAGTCATGAGCTTTGAAGAGCTGATGCGTGAACTCGCGGCGGACCGCGAAGATCGGTGATCTACCTCGACAGCTCGGTGGCACTCGCACAGCTTCTCGCAGAGGATCGCAAGCCTGACGATCTTTTCTGGGAACGGCGGCTCGTGTCGAGCCGACTACTTCAATACGAAATTTGGAATACCCTCAAC
>JAFAVH010000056.1 GCA_019242655.1 Methylobacteriaceae bacterium | reverse complement strand
GATATTTAGCTTGAGTTTACCGAACCGGCATCCCGCATGACTCTCCACGTCGCCGTTCTCATGGGCGGCCTCTCGGTCGAACGCGAGGTCTCACTTGTCTCGGGAGCCGCCTGCGCCAAGGCGCTGGAAGAGCAAGGCTTTATGGTCACGCCGGTCGACGTTGACCGCGACATCGCCGAGGTGCTCGCGCGTATGAAGCCGCAGGTCGCTTTCAACGCATTGCACGGACGCTTCGGCGAGGACGGAATCGTTCAGGGCGTGCTGGAGATGCTGCGCATCCCCTACACCCATTCCGGCGTGCTCGCTTCGTCCCTTGCGATGCAGAAGGATCGCGCCAAGGACGTGATGCGCGCAGCCGGCATTCCTGTCGCCGAAGGGATTACAAGCAGCCGCTTTGAGGTGGCAAAGCGGCATGTCCTTCCGCCCCCCTACGTCGTGAAACCGGTGAACGAGGGGTCGTCGGTCGGCGTCATTATCGTCAAGGAAGACCGAAACCATCCGCCGCAGGAATTGATGCGCGAGGACTGGCCGCACGGCGACACGGTGCTCGTCGAAAAGTTCGTTGCCGGGCGCGAGCTCACATGCGCTATAATCGGCGACCGCGCGCTCGATGTGATCGACATCCGCGCGGCCGACGGCGGCTGGTATGATTATCACGCAAAGTATTCAAAAGGCGGATCGATTCACGTCCTCCCGGCAAATCTTAAACAGAATATTTACCAACAGGTCCAACAGTGGGCTCTCGAGGCGCATAGAGTTCTTGGCTGCCGCGGCGTGAGCCGCACTGATCTCCGATACGACGACCGCCCCGGAGGTACGGGCGAACTCGTCGTATTGGAGGTCAACACTCAACCCGGCATGACCGAGACGTCTCTCGTGCCCGAGATCGCCGCATACGCCGGCTACTCGTTCGGTGAGCTCGTCCGATGGATGGTGGAGGACGCATCCTGCGATCGTTGAGCGAGGCCATCGGCCTCAGCTCGACCGCATGGGACCGTCCGCTTCTCGCTGGAGCCGGGTTTCCCGCACGAGCGGTTCCCGCACCGTTCTTTTTGCCCGCCGGCACGCGCAGACAGGCAGGGCGTACGCAGGCAGCGCGTACGTCTCCGGCATCCCGTGAGTCTCGCTTCGTCGCTTTCGCCAAACGTCGCGGAACCCCTCTGCTGATATTTTCGCTGATCGGCACATCCATCGCGTATGGCGCAGTTCGCGGTGGAGGCTACGCCGCCTTCGTCGAGCAATACGGACGTCCCGCCGATATCATCGCGAGGAATATCGGCTTTCCGATCGCGGCAGTCGCAGTCAGCGGTGAGAGCGGGCTCACGCCGTCGGAAATCCTCGACGCCTCCGGCATCAGCACGCAAAACTCGCTGGCATTCCTCGATGTCGCGGGCGTTCGCGATCGTTTGCGCACCATTCCGCTCGTCAAGGAAGCGAGCGTCCGCAAGCTCTATCCCGATCGTCTTGCCATCGATATCACCGAGCGCCAACCCTATGCGCTTTGGCAGCAGGACGGGCGGCTGTCAGTCATCGCCTCAGATGGCACCGTCATCGACACGATGCGCGATGGACGTTTTGTCGACCTGCCCTTCGTCGTCGGCGAAGGCGCAAACACACACCTTTCCGACTATCTCGCGCTCATCGACAAAGCCGGCGACCTGAAATCCAAAATCCGTGCCGGCGTTTTGGTCTCCGAGCGGCGCTGGACCCTCACCACCACAAACGGCATCGAAATCATGTTGCCGGAGCACCACCCGGAGCGCGCGCTCGCGGCGTTGGCCTCGCTCGACCGCGAGGCGCGCATCCTCGACAAGGACGTGATCTCGCTCGACCTGCGCCTGCCGGATCGCGTCGTCGCGCGGCTTTCGGAAGAGGCGTTCGCGCAGCGTTCCGATGCGCTCGCGCGCAAAAACCCGAAACCCAAAGCCGGACAGACGTGAGCGTCACATGATCCCGCCGCGTCTGAAACCCCTCTCGCCCCGCAAGAGCACCGTCCTGTCGGTGCTCGATGTCGGCACCAGCAAGATCGCCTGCCTGATCGCGCGGCTGATGCCGCTCGAACCATCCGACATGCTTCGGGGCCGCACCCATCGCTGCCGCATTCTCGGCATCGGCCATCAGCGTTCGCGCGGCATGAAGGGCGGCCAGGTCGTGGACATGGAGGAGACGGAGGCGGCAATTCGCGTCGCCGTCGACGCCGCGGAACGCATGGCCGGCGTGCAGGTCGAAAGCATCATCGTCGCGGCAGCCGGCGGCCGGCTTTCGGGCCAGCATTTCAAGGCGCATGTCGATGTGATCGGCGGCGCGGTGCGCGACGCCGACATCCATCGCGTGCTCGAAGCCTCGTGCGCACGCACCTCGCGGCAAGGCCGCGCCGTTCTGCATTCGCTGCCGACGTCTTATTCGCTCGATGCGGTCAATCACATTCGCGATCCACGCGGCATGATGGGTGAACGGCTTGGCGCCGACCTGCTCGTTGCAAGCTGTGACACCGCTGCCGCGCGCAATCTCTTGCTCGCCGTCGAGCGTTGTCATCTCGGTATCGAAGCGCTGGTCGCCAGCCCCTATGCGTCGGGATTGTCCGTGCTCGTCGACGACGAGCCCGACATGGGAACGATCGTCATCGACATGGGCGGCGGCACGACCTCGATCGCGCTTTTCTCCGGCGGCGCGCTTGCACATCTCGACGCGTTCGCCGTGGGCGGTCATCACATCACGACCGATATTGCACGCGGCCTCAATGCGCGGCTCGCCGACGCCGAGCGCATGAAGACGCTTTACGGCAGCGCGATCTCCTCACCTTCGGACGAGCGCGAAACCATCACCGTCGAGCAGGCCGGCGACGACAACAGCCATCCCGCGCATCTGCCGAAATCGCATCTGATCCGGATCATCAAACCGCGCGCCGAAGAGATCCTCGAACTCGTGCGCGACCGTCTCGACCGCGCCGGTTTTCCCGCGGCCGCGGGACGCCGCATCGTTCTGACCGGCGGCGCAAGCCAGCTCACCGGACTGCCTGAATCGGCCCGGCGCATCCTTTCAGGTCAGGTTCGGCTCGGCCGTCCCGTCGGCATTCAGGGCATGCCAGAATCGGCAAAAAGCTCCGGCTTCGCGGCCGCCGTGGGGCTGACGATCTATCCGCAATTCGCGGCTATGGAGCATTTCGAGCCGAACCGGCAGACGAATCTCAAGGCAACGGGAACAGACGGTTACATCGCTCGCGTCGGGCGATGGCTGAAG
>JAFAVH010000049.1 GCA_019242655.1 Methylobacteriaceae bacterium | reverse complement strand
AGCCATTCCCGTTACGATCGTTTGCTCTTTGGCCACGCGGTCTGAGGTCCTCGGCGCATCAACTCTGCCGCAAGGCCCGTCGGCGCGGGCGGCGGGCCGTAAGACCCTGAAGCAAAGCGTGTCTGGAAAGGAGCACGTGTTCCGCCGCGCTCCGAAAGCGGGGGTCAGGTAACATAGGGTGTTTGCCGCGGCAACCCTGCAAAGCCCGCGCTCGCAGAGACGATCGGCCCCGATGTTGCGGAGTGCTCTGGGGCACACCGCACGTCGCAGCAATCAGGTACTTCCGGAATGCTGACAAGGCCATAGGAGATGACAATGCCGACAGCCGTCCCGGCCCTTTACGTTCGTTCGACCGCTCGCCGTCCGGCCCGCTCCGAAGGCGTCGCGCTGATGCTGTTGGTCTCTCTGCTACCATTCGCGCTCGCAATCTTCGTGACCGCGGCAACCCATCAGGGCCGCGTGACACAGGAGGGTTTGAGAGCGACCATTTCAGCGGCGGGTATGGCGATGGCCGCGGCGGAGTCGCCGCAGCTTTGATCGCGCGCGAATGTTCTCAGGCGGCGATGCGCACTTTCAGATCGAGCTTTGGCGGCGCGTTTAGCGTCTGGAAGACGACGCAATAGCGCTCCGTCAGCTTGATCAATGTGTCGAGCTTTTCCTGCGGCGCGTCGGTGTCGAGGTCGAAGCCGAGCCGGATTTCGCGAAAGCCTACCGGCGCTTCCTTGGCAACGCCGAGCGTGCCGCGAAAATCGAGATCGCCCTCGGCCCGCACTGTGCCGGCGCGCAACGGGATTTCGAGCGCCGTTGCCACCGCTTTGAGCGTCACGCCGGCGCAGGCGACGAGCGCTTCGAGGAGCATGTCCCCTGAGCAGAGTTCCGCGCCCGAGCCGCCAGTCGCGGGATGCAAGCCAGCGACGGCGAGCGCACGTCCGGTCTCCACTTTGCAGGCGATCTTGGTGTCGTCGATCGAGCCATGCGCCTTCAAGGTGATCACGGCGGCGTTGGGCTCGCTCTTGTAGCGCTCTTTATAAGGCGCCTGCTGGGCGCGGAGGGCGGCTGCATCCATCGATCTGGCTCCTGTGCTGAAGTGTCTCTACCACCACGCCCCACCGGCGTATTTCGCTTTTTCGCGGGCGTTCGGCGCCTCAAGCGAGCCATCGAGGGCGGCGAGAATGACCCGTTTGGCTTCGGTGAACGCCGGCGAAAGGCGATCGCGCGGGCGCGGCAGATCGAGGGGAATGTCAGCAAAGACGCGCCCGGGCCGCGGCTGCATGACGACCGCGCGATCGGCGAGCGCCACCGCCTCCTCGACATCGTGCGTTACGACGATCAGCGTCGGGCGCTGCGCCTCCCATAATCCGAGTAGGTGATCGTGGAGGCTCGCGCGCGTCAGCGCGTCAAGGGCGGAAAAGGGCTCATCCATGAGGAGGACCTTCGGCTCCGTCACGAGTGCGCGCAGGATCGACACGCGCTGCGCCTGGCCGCCGGACAATTCGCGCGGCCAGCGCGCGCCGTAGCCCGCAAGGCCGACGCGCAGCAACGCAGCATCGACGCGATCGTAGCGCTCAGCGGCCGCGTGATCCATGAGCCCAAAGCCGACATTTTGCGCAACATTGAGCCACGGTAAAAGCCGCGGCTCCTGAAACACGACGCCGATTGCCGGGTGTGGTGCGCGTATGGTCTCGCCCTCGAGCGAAACGGTTCCCCGCGTCGGCGCGTCTAGGCCGGCGATGAGCCGCAAAAGGGTCGTCTTGCCGCAGCCGGAACTGCCGACGATCGCCACGATCTCACCGGGCGCCACGTCGAGCGACACGCCGGTCACGGCCGGGATATCCGGCGCGAAGATTTTCGACAGCGACTCAAGCTGCAGCATTAGTGCGCGGGCAGGGGCGGCGGCCCGAGCGGCGCGGCGGCGGATCGCGTCAGGCTTTGTGCGAACGAATCCTGCCACCGCAGCAGCGGCCGGAAGGCGGCGACAAGCGCGCCGTCGCAGATTTTGCCCGCCACGGCGAAGGCAAAGATCGCCGCCAAGATCTGATCGGGTTTACCGAGCTGCTGTCCATCGAGAAGCAGGAAGCCGAGTCCCTCGGACGCGCCCATGAGCTCGGCCGCGACGACGAACATGAACCCGAGACCAAGACCTGATCGGAGCGCTACTACACAATCCGGCAGGACCGCCGGCAGCAGAACGCGACGGGTCAGCGCGAGCGGCGATAAACGAAAGGCGCGGCCGACTTCGATGATCTTGCGATCGATGTTGGTGATCGCCGCCATCACGCCGAGATAGACCGGAAAGAATACGCCGACTGCGATCAGCGCGACTTTTGATGCTTCAAAGATGCCGAGCCACAGGATGAAGAGCGGCACCCAAGCGAGCGAAGGAATGGCCCGCAAGGCCTGTATCGTGGGATCGAGCAGGCGCGATGCTGTTTGCGACGCTCCTGTCAGCGCGCCAAGCATAATGCCGGCAAGCGCGCCAATACCGAAACCTGCTGCCAGGCGCAGCATCGTGGCGGCGATGTGCGCCCAAAGCTCACCGGAGGCAGCGAGTGCCCACAGGGTTGCCGCAATGCGACTCGGCGGCGGCAAAAGCCGTGCCTCGAAAATGCCAAGGCGCGCGCCGGCTTCGTAAAGGATTGCCGCGGTGAGGGGAATGGCGAGACCCGTGGCTAGGCGGGTGCTCAAAAGAGAGTTCGCACGCTTTTTCATGATC
Organism: Methylobacteriaceae bacterium; assembly: GCA_019242655.1. Lineage (GTDB taxonomy): Bacteria > Pseudomonadota > Alphaproteobacteria > Rhizobiales > Beijerinckiaceae > JAFASC01. Next base: position 545 of record JAFAVH010000049.1, on the reverse strand, counting down.
GGGCAAGTAGAGCGTTAACAAGGCTCACGCAATTGCGCGCCGAAATCGAACCAGCGGCGCCCGCCACGCCTTTACGATTCAGTAAGTTGCGCGCCGGAAACTCAGGGGCAGTAACTTGTAAAGGTGCGTCATGCCGCTTTTCCGCTTGATCTACTTTAGTGAGAACCACCTCGACACGACGCAGCGTGTAACACCGCAGCTCAGCGCCATTCTCAGCAAATCCAACGCAAACAACCGGCGTGACAACATCACCGGTGCGCTGATGTTCGACGATTTGTGGTTCATCCAGACCTTGGAAGGCGAGCGTGACGCGGTCTGGGGAACTTACAGGCGTATCATCGACGATGAGCGGCATCGCGGCGCAACCGTGATCGACGCACGCGCCGTCGACAAGCGCCTGTTCGGCAATTGGTGGATGGGCCTGGCGCAGCGCAATCGCGCGACCGAGCAAGCGTTTGTGCGTAGCGGCTTTCCGGGACGTCTCGATCCGCAGACGGCCTCTGCCGAAAAAATGCTCGGACTGATGGTCGAGATCGCGCAAATAG
>JAFAVH010000413.1 GCA_019242655.1 Methylobacteriaceae bacterium | reverse complement strand
CAAGGTGATGCGCTTGCTCGCGCCGGCGATCGACTCGACGAAATCGATCGCGAGCCGGTAGTGCATGTCCTCGCCGCGGCGGTTCGCCCGCGCGCGCTGGCTGCGCCGCAGAAGCTCGGCAAGCGCGTCGTCGCCATCCATGAAGTCGGCGAAGCCGGCGCTGCTCGTATAGGGATGACCGTTCTCCGCGGTGGCATAATCGCGATAATATTGCTGCTGCGGCCGCTCGGCGCCGCTTGCGTCGATCTCGCCGGCGTCGAAGCGCTTGCGCTTCTCGGCATCGCTGAGCAGGTCGTAGGCGCCGGCGACTTCCTTGAATTTTTCTTCCGCCGATTTGTCGCCGGGATTCAAATCCGGATGCAGCTTCTTTGCGAGCTTGCGATAGGCTTTTTGAATTTCCTCAGGAGAAGCCGTCGAAGCGACACCGAGAATTTCATAGGGACTTTTCACGGCATGCTCCGCAGACTACCTGCTCTTCCCGCGAAACACCCGCGTGCCGCCCTTGCCCGCCGTCGAGCGCGGTCGCGGTCGCGCGCCAAGTGGGCGCGCTTCGCCGCCGCCCCAATTGTGCGGGCCCATATCGGAGTCGGTGGGCTTGCGCGCGCGGGTGTTCGCCGGAAGGTTGGCGCTCGTTCCATATTTCCGCCTTCCCTCGTAAGTCCCGGCTCTGTCCTCGATCGCCTGCTGACGTGCCAGCGGGTCTTCGCCGACGGCGAGCTCCACTGCCTGCAAGCGCTTGATCTCGTCGCGCAGCCGCCCCGCCTCTTCGAATTCGAGATCGGCGGCGGCTTCGCGCATGCGCTTTTCGAGGTCGGCGATCGTGGCCCGCAGATTGTGCCCGATCGCGGCCGGCGCACCCGAGCCTTCGAGCAATCCGGCATCGACCTTGACATGATCGGCCTCGTAGACAGAGCCGAGAATGTCGGCGATCCCGCGCTTGATCGATTCCGGCGTGATGCCGTGCTCTTGATTATACGCCATCTGCTTTTCGCGGCGGCGGTTTGTTTCCGCCATCGCGCGCTGCATCGAGCCGGTCTCGGCATCGGCATATAAAATCACGCGGCCGTCGACGTTGCGTGCGGCGCGGCCGATCGTCTGCACCAAGGAAGTTTCGCTGCGCAGAAAACCTTCCTTGTCGGCGTCGAGAATTGCGACGAGCCCGCATTCGGGAATGTCGAGGCCCTCGCGCAACAAATTGATGCCGACGAGGCAATCGAACGCGCCGAGGCGCAAGTCCCTGATGATCTCGATGCGCTCGATCGTGTCGATGTCGGAATGCATGTAGCGCACGCGCACTTTATTTTCGTGCAGATATTCCGTGAGGTCCTCGGCCATGCGCTTGGTCAAGACGGTAACGAGCGAGCGATAGCCTTTGAGACTGACCTCGCGGATTTCGCCGAGGAGGTCGTCGACCTGGCTGCGCGCGGGGCGCACGTCGACCGGCGGATCGATGAGGCCGGTCGGGCGGATCACCTGCTCGACAAACACGCCGCCGGTGCGCTCCATCTCCCATTTGCCGGGTGTCGCCGAGACATGCACGGTCTGCGGCCGCATCGCGTCCCATTCCTCGAAGCGCAGCGGGCGGTTGTCCATGCACGACGGCAGGCGGAAGCCGTATTCGGCGAGCGTTGCCTTGCGGCGGAAGTCGCCGCGATACATGCCGCCGATCTGCGGCACGGTGACGTGGCTCTCGTCGGCGAAGACGAGCGCGTTGTCGGGCAGGTATTCGAACAAGGTCGGCGGCGGCTCGCCGGGGCGGCGTCCGGTGAGATAGCGCGAATAGTTTTCGATGCCGGCGCAGGAGCCGGTCGCTTCCAGCATTTCGAGATCGAACGTGCAGCGCTGCTCGAGGCGCTGCGCTTCGAGCAGGCGGCCGGCATTGTTCAATTCGATGAGGCGGCCGCGCAGCTCGTCCTTGATGCCCTTGATCGATTGCAAGAGCGTCGGACGCGGCGTGACGTAATGCGAATTGGCGTAGACCTTGACAAAAGCGAGCTCCTGCGTCGCCTTGCCGGTGAGCGGATCGAATTCGGTTATGTTTTCGACTTCGTCGCCGAAGAAGCCGATGCGCCAGGCGCGGTCTTCATAATGCGCGGGGAACAGTTCCAGCGTATCGCCGCGGACGCGGAACGTACCGCGCGAGAAATCCATCGAAGTGCGCTTGTATTGCAGCGCCACGAGATCGGCGATGAGCTGGCGCTGGTCGAGACTCTCGCCGCGCTTGATGCCGAAGGTCATCGCCGTGTAGGTCTCGACGGAGCCGATGCCGTAGATGCAGGAGACGGAGGCGACGATGATGACGTCGTCGCGTTCCAACAATGCGCGCGTTGCGGAATGGCGCATGCGGTCGATCTGCTCGTTGATCGACGATTCTTTCTCGATATACGTGTCGGTGCGCGGGACGTAGGCTTCCGGCTGATAATAGTCGTAGTAAGAGACGAAATACTCGACGGCGTTGTTCGGAAAGAAGCTTTTAAATTCTCCGTATAATTGCGCGGCGAGCGTCTTGTTCGGCGCCAGCACCAAAGCCGGGCGCTGCGTTCGCGCGATCACCTGCGCCATCGTGAATGTCTTGCCCGAGCCGGTGACGCCGAGCAGAACCTGATCGCGCTCCTGCTCCTGCACGCCTTTCACGAGCTCTTCGATCGCGTTCGGCTGATCCCCCTGCGGCTCGTATTCGGAGGCGATGTCGAATTTCACGCCGCCTTCGGATTTTTCCGGCCGCGAAGGGCGATGCGGCGTCCACGGCACGCCCTGCCGCACGTTGGGATCGCCGTGCTCGAGCAGGTCGCGCAAGGACAGCGCGGTCGCGGTCGAACCGGTCGGCTCGAATGGGCTGCCGCGCCCACCCTTACGGGCGCGCGGCGCCTCCGCCGTTTCCAGACCGAGGCTCTCGGCAAGACGCGGATCGAGGCCGGTCACCGGGCCGGAATCGAAGCCGGCTTGGGGGGCTTCTTCAAAGCCTCGCGGCGTCGGATAGGCGTCGCTGCGATTCGCCTCGCTCAGCGCCGGATTGAGCAGGGCGGCCAAGTGCTCGCCGAGGGGTTTGACGATGGGTTTTGCAGCTTTGGACTTGCCGCGCGAGCGCGGCGTTTCGGGCGGCTTCGGCGATTTCGGCATGCGCCCAATATGGGCGGTCCATGCGGCGCGGGAAAGGCGGTCACTTCCCCGGACGCATTGAGCGTTTGCCCCTGGGTCCCGGATGCCGCATCCGAAGTCGGGTGTTCCCGACTTCGCCGTTTCTGATGCTGACCTCGCAAACATGCGAGGTCAGACGGCTCCGGGAATGTGGGCGTGCGTCATCCTTGTTGCGCATCGCTGCGCGATCTCAAACAGCAGAAGGACACGGGCGCCGGGCGACCGATCCTAATTTTTTTATGCCGGTCGCCCGGCGCCCATGTGCGGCGATTTATGTCCCTTGCTTCCCGCATCTTCGCGAGCGTGGTTGGCTTTGTGAGCCACCTCAAGCCCGCTTAAGCGATCTGAGCCGCGGACCGGTCGTATTGCCGGACGGGCGGGTTACTCCGCGCCGCACGTCTTTCGACGTGCGTCACCGGTTTGCAAGAGCCTCCCGAGACGCGAGTACCGATGCTCACGCCGCAGGCGCCGCTTCCCGTCCGCATCGCCCGGTACGGAAGCCGGACGGTGCCCTAGGTGGGCGGGAACGTCAGCGTTGTAGGACTAAATTCACAGATTGTCAATAGCGGCCCGCGAAAAATTGCGTGCCGCCGACGCTCTAAAGACCGGTCTCGCTCTTTAGCCTCTGCACTAGCGCCGGCGTGATGAACCCGTCGGCGGGCATAATCCCGGCTTTGATTTGATAGGAATGCACGGCATCACGCATCGCCGGGCCGATCTTGCCGTCGATGTTGCCGCGATAGAGACCGAGCTTGGTAAGTGCCTGCTGTGCCGACTTGCCGTCGCTGGTCGACAGCGCCTTGAAGTCTTTCGGCCATGGCGCGCGAATACCGCCCTCATTGGCGATCTGCTGCGCCAACAGGCCGACCGACAGCGCATAAGCGTCGGACGTGTTGTACTGCTTGATGACGAAGAAATTGTCGGTGATGAGCCATGCCGGCCCTTTGGCGCCGGCCGGCATGTAAAGGCCTGCATCGCCCTCATTGGGCAGCTTTTTGCCCGAGGCAGCGCGAAAGCCTTGCGCCTGCCACTCGGCAAATGGTTTGCGCAGCGAGATGTAATCGAACGAACCCGGGATGACGACTTCCATGCCCCACGGCAGTCCGGAAACCCAGCCGGATTTCTGCATGAAATTGCCGATCGAGGCGAGCACGTCCTTGTTGGACGACCAGATATCCGCCGGACGCGAGCCTTCATAAGCAACGGCGTAATTCAAATAGGACGACGGCATGAATTGCGGTTGGCCCATCGCACCCGCCCATGAGCCGACAAGATGCGCGCGCGTCGCGTAGCCTTTTTCCAGCATCACCAATGCGGCGACGAACTCGTCGAGGAACAAACTGCCGCGATGCTGCTTGAACGCCAATGTCGCAAGCACGCGCAGAATGTCGCTATTGCCCGCCGTCGTGCCGAAATTGCTCTCAATTCCCCACAACGCGACGAGGATCTCCCACGGGATCCCGTTACGCGCCTGGATTTGTTGCAGCGCGTCGGCAAGTTTAGCCGCGGCATCGCGCCCTTGCGCCGCGCGTTTTTGCGTGACGGACTGCGCCACATATTGCGCAATGGTGATGGTGAATTCCGCCTGCCGCGTCGGCCGCGACAGGATCGCCGGATCGGGCGTGAGCCCGTTGATCGCCGCATCGAATGTCGCGCGCGACACGCCGGCGGCCTGCGCCTTCGGCCACATCGATTCGAGGAATTGTGGGAACTCGCCGGATTGCGCCGCTTGTGCCTGATCCTCGGCGAAGTCGTCGCCCGCGAGCGCGCGAAGCGAGAGGGCGGCTGCACCGGCGAACGCGGCGCGGCGTGTCAGCGATCTCATGCGAAGTGGCATGACACCGAACCATACGGGCCGTAATCGGCGTGGAACGTGTCGCCCTTGAGCACGTCGACCGGACGCGTGAACGAGCCCGACAAAACGATCTCGCCAGCTTCGAGCCGCTCGCCGTGCGGCGCGAGACGGTTGGCAAGCCAGGCGACACCTTGCGCCGGATTGTTGAGGACACCAGCCGCAACGCCGGTTTCCTCGATTTGCCCGTTGCGAAAGAGCAGCGCCGAGATCCAGCGCAGATCGACGTCTTGCGGACGGAACGGCCGCCCGCCGGTGACGATCGCGGCATTGGAGGCGTTGTCGGAAATCGTGTCGGTCACCTTGCGCGTCGCTTTCGTCTGCGGATCGAGACGATGTACGCGCGATTCCAGGATTTCCAATGCCGGCGTCACATAAGCTGTGGCGTCGAGCACGTCGAAAATGGTGCAGTCCGGCCCGGCAAGCGGCTTTGTCAGCACAAAGGCAAGCTCGACCTCGATGCGCGCCGACAAATATGTCTCGAACGGAATGATCGCGCCGTCATTCCAGAACATGTCGTCGAACAAGACCCCATAATCCGGCTCGTCGATCCCAACCGCGTTCTGCATCGCGCGTGAGGTGAGGCCGATCTTGTGGCCTTTGATCACACGCCCCTTGGCGAGCTTGATCTTCGTCCAGGCGCGCTGGACCGCATAGGCATCCTCGATCGTCATCTTGGGATGATCGATCGAGAACATGCGGATGAAGGTCTTATCGTCCTCCGCCTTCTGCAGCCGCTGCGCCAGCTCCTCGATCGTGCGCGCGTCGAGCATCAGAACTCCTCGTCGACGATTGTATTGCGCAGAATGCCGAGGCTCGGCGACTCGACTTCGACGACATCGCCCGGCTTGAGCCATTTCGGCGGATCGAAGCGCGCGCCGGCGCCGGTCGGCGTGCCGGTCGCAATGAGATCGCCGGGCTTCAATGTCGCGAAGGTCGAGAGATATTCGATCAGGAAATCGAACGGGAACATCATGCGCTGCGTCGAATCGTGCTGGCGCGTCTCGCCGTTGACGCGCGTCATGATGTCGAGGGGATCCGCCAGCGAGACCTCGTCCGACGTGACGATCCACGGCCCGATCGAGCCGGAACGATCGAAGTTCTTGCCTTGCGTCACGTTGAATTTGCCGTGCCGTAGCCAGTCGCGCACGGACCCTTCGTTGCAGAGCGTCAGCCCGAAAATGTGCTCGTGCGCGCGGTCGCGGCTGATGCGGCGCCCTTCCCTGCCGATGACGATGACGATCTCGCCTTCGTAATCGAGCTCATCCGACACGCGCGGCCGCACGATCGGCTGGTCGTGGCCGACGACGGATGTCGGCGCGCGCACGAACAGGCTCGGATATTTCGGCAGGTCGGACGCGTCTTTGTATTCCGCGTTGCGGTCTTTGTAATTGACGCCGATGCACCAGAGATTTTGCGGATCGGGCACCGGCGACAGAAACGCCACATCGCTGAAGGCAAGATCGGGCCGGTGCGCGGCGGCAACATCCATTGCCCGCGCGTGGCCGTCATGCTCGATCAGCGCTTTCAGCGTCGGAAAATCCTCGCCGATATGCGGCGTCAGGTCGACGATGCCGTGGCCGGCGACCGCACCGTAATGCTCTCTTCCGCCGACAAGGTAGGTTGCGAGCCGCATTAATTTCGTTCCGTGTGGGCGTCAATCGAGCCGCGGCGCGCGCGTCGCGAATTGCTCGTCCTGCGGCGTTGCCGGCAACTCGCCTTCGTCGCGCGCGTGACGCACCACGTCCATGAGCAGGCGCAAACCGAGCGGCGCCAGCGCCCGCTCCCAGAGTTCGCGGGCGCCCTCGCCCTTTTTCACGAAGACCCAGTCCTGCGCGGCGATCGGGCCTGAGTCGAGCTTGTCGGCGAGATGATAGATCGTGCCGCCGGCGATCGGATCGCCCTCTTTCACCGTCCACTCGATGGCGGCCATGCCGCGATGGCGCGGCAAGAGCGAGGGATGGTAGCCGATGCCGCCGAGCCGCGCACTCTGGACCGCATCGTGGGCGACGCGCGCATGGCTGTGCGCGGTGACGATGAGATCGGTGCCGGGCGCGATCGCCTCGCGCGGCACGACATGCGGGTCGTCGTGCACAAAGACCTCGATTCCGGCGACGCGTGCGCCATCCGCCAGCCGATCGTCCGCGGCCGGGACCGCGACGCGCGCGACCTCGATCCCCGACTCCTTCAGAAGCAGATCGAGAACCGCGCGGCCAAAATAGCGCGAACCGACAAGCGTGATCTTCATGCAAAATAGCTTTTTGCTGCGAGTTGACCGGGGCGGGCGCACTTACGCAAAATTCGCGCGCAAAGGTCAAGGCCGGCGGTCCGGCGGCCCAACGCCGCGCGACGACCTAACGCCGCACGAAAAGGAGGAACCATGCCGCGAAAGATCAGCGATATTTCCGTGCCGCTCGCCAACAAGATTCCCGGCGATCCGCCGGGGATGGAAGTCTCGATCACCTATCTCGATCATAAGCAGAGCTTCCCGCACATCACGGCGTTCTTTCCCGGCCTGAAGATCGAGGACATGCCGGATCAAGCCGGCTACGCCGCGATCGAGACGGTGACGATCTCGACGCATAACGGCACGCATCTCGACGCGCCCTATCATTATCATCCGACGATGAATCATGGGCAGCGCTCGTGGACGATCGACGAAGTGCCGCTCGAATGGTGCTTTCAACCCGGCGTCAAACTCGATTTCCGCCATTTCGCAGACGGCTACCTCGTGCAGCCTGCCGACGTCGAAGCCGAATTAAAACGCATCGGCCATCAATTGCAGCCGCTCGAGATCGTCGTCGTAAATACGAGCGCCGGCAAGAAATACGGCGCGCCTGATTACGTGCCGTCGGGCTGCGGCATGGGATATGACGCAACGATGTATCTGCTCGAGCGCGGCGTGCGGCTCACCGGCACCGATGGTTGGAGCTGGGACGCCCCGTTCGTGCACACGGCGAAGAAATATGCCGCGACGCACGACGCCTCGCTCGTTTGGGAAGGCCACAAAGCCGGACGCCACGTTGGCTACTGCCATCTCGAGAAATTGCACAATCTTGAGGCGCTCCCCGCAAGCGGCTTCACCATCGCCTGCTTCCCCGTGAAAATTCAGGCGGCATCGGCGGGCTGGACGCGCGCCGTCGCGATCTTCGACTGAGGCGAAAGGCAAAAACTGCGGGACCGTTGACAGGGGCGGGGTATGCCCGCACAAACCTTTCAAACACAAAACGACGTCTTGGGAGGATGTGGATGGCGGCCACGCGCAAGGTCGTGATCACGTGCGCGGTGACGGGAGCGATTCACACGCCCTCGATGTCGCCGCATCTGCCGGTCACTCCCGACGAGATCATCGCCGATTCGCTTGCCGCGGCGGAAGCCGGCGCGGCGATCC
>JAFAVH010000407.1 GCA_019242655.1 Methylobacteriaceae bacterium | reverse complement strand
TCACCGAGCCCTCGGTCCTGCCGGCGCGCTTCCCCAATCTCCTGGTCAATGGCGGCGGCGGCATCGCCGTCGGAATGGCGACGAACATCCCGCCGCATAATCTCGGCGAAGTTATCGACGCGGCGATCGCCCTCATCGATCGCCCCGACATGACGATCGCCGAACTCATGGAGATCGTGCCGGGGCCGGATTTCCCGACGGGCGGCGCCATTCTCGGGCATGGCGGCATTCGCTCGGCTTATGCGTTGGGTCGCGGCTCCATCGTGCTGCGCTCCAAAATCGAGATGGAGCAGATCCGCAAGGATCGCGACGCGCTGATCGTCACCGAGATTCCGTATCAGATCAACAAATCGCACATGGTCGAGCGCATCGCGGAATTGATCCGCGAGAAGAGGATAGAGGGTGTCTCCGACCTGCGTGATGAATCCAATCGCGAAGGCATTCGCATTGTCTTTGAATTGCGCCGCGATGCGGTGCCGGACGTTGTCCTAAATCAGCTGTGGCGTCATACAGCGCTGCAATCGAGCTTCGGCGCCAATATGATCGCGCTGAACGGCGGCCGTCCGGAAGTTCTGACGCTGAAAGACATCTTGCGCGCATTTGTCGATTTCCGCGAGGAGGTCGTCACACGCCGCACGAAATTTCGGCTCGGCAAGGCACGTGACGGCGCGCATGTTCAGGTCGGTCTCGCAATCGCGGTCGCCAATATCGACGAAGTAATCCGGCTCATCCGCACTTCGCCGGATGCTGGTGCGGCGCGTGAAGCGCTGATGGGCCGTGCTTGGCCGGCGCGCGACATGGCGCCCCTGATCGCGTTGATCGCCGATCCTCGCCATGCGCTCGACGAGAACGGCGAGATACGCCTTTCGGAAACGCAGGCGCGCGCGATACTCGATCTGCGTCTGCAGCGCCTGACTGCGCTCGGCCGCGACGAAATTGCCGAAGCTTTGAACAAGCTTGCCGCTGAAATCGAGGATTATCTCGACATCCTGCGCTCGCGCGCGCGGCTTTTCGGCATCATCAAGGATGAGATGCTGGCGGTGAAAGCCGCGCATGCGACGCCGCGGCGCACGCAAATTCTTGATCTTGAGGATGAGGTCGAAGACGAAGACCTGATCCAGCGTGAGGATATGGTCGTGACCGTCAGTCACGAGGGTTACATCAAGCGCGTGCCGCTTTCAGCTTATCGGGCACAGCGCCGCGGCGGCAAAGGCCGTTCCGGGATGCAGACGAAGGAAGAGGATTTCGTCTCGCGTTTGTTCGTCGCCTCGACGCATGCGCCGGTTTTGTTCTTCTCGTCGAAGGGGCAGGTCTACAAAGAAAAGGTCTGGCGTCTGCCGTTGTCGGCACCACAAGCGCGCGGCAAGTTCCTGCACAACATCCTCCCCTTAAGCGAAGGCGAGCGCATCACCACGATCATGCCGCTGCCCGAGGATGAAGCGCAGTGGGAAACCCTCGACGTCATGTTTGCGACGACGCGCGGCACGGTTCGGCGCAACAAGCTCTCCGATTTTGCCGATGTGCGACGCTCCGGCATTATCGCGATGCGGCTCGATGACGGCGAGGCGATCGTTGACGTGCAGATATGCACCGAAAATGACGACGTCCTGCTGACGACGGCTGCGGGCATGTGCATCCGTTTTCCGGTCACCGACGTGCGCGTCTTCCAAGGCCGCACCTCGATGGGTGTGCGCGGCATCTCGCTCGATCGCGGCGACAAGGTGATCTCGCTCTCGATCCTGCGTCACATCGAGGCGACACCGGACGAGCGCGCCGCTTATCTGAAACAGGCGCTCGCTGTCCGGCGCGGTCTGACCAACGAAGCTGCCGAGGCGGAACTTGAGGCAGAAATTCAAGATCAGGCGGATCTCGAAGAAGCGGCCGGTGCGATCGAGCTCGGCGAACAACGCTATGTCGAGATGTCGGAGGCCGAGCAATTCGTGTTCACGGTTTCGGAGCGAGGCTTCGGCAAGCGCACGTCATCCTACGAGTACCGGATCACTGGCCGCGGCGGCAAAGGCATTGTTGCAATGGACAATGCCGCAAGCGGTCGGGATCGCCTCGGCACGATCCGGCCACGTATCGGGCTCCTCGTTGCGTCATTGCCGGTCGAGCACACCGATCAGCTGATGCTGGTCACTGATGGTGGTCAACTCATCCGCGTTCCGGTTGA
>JAFAVH010000331.1 GCA_019242655.1 Methylobacteriaceae bacterium | reverse complement strand
CCTTGATCGGGAGACGCTCCTGCTCGCCAAGCGCAAAGGCGCGGCAGCAGGCACGCAGCGGGCATAACGCGCAAGCCGGCCGCTGCGGCGTGCAGATCGTTGCGCCGAGGTCCATCATCGCTTGTGCGAAATCGCCGGGCCGCGCATCCGGCGTCAGCGCGTCGGCAGCGGCGCGGATCGCGGGCTTCGCCTGCGGCAGCGGCGTGTCGATTGCCGCAAGCCGCGCAACAACGCGTTCGACATTGCCGTCGATCACGACGGCGCGCTGATCGAACGCGATCGCCGCGATCGCAGCCGCGGTGTAAGGCCCGATCCCGGGCAGCGCCAGAAGCTCTTTCTCAGTCTGCGGGAAGCGACCGCCGTGCTCGCGGACGATCGCCTTTGCGCAGGCATGCAGGTTGCGGGCACGCGCGTAATAGCCGAGCCCCGCCCATTCCTTCATGACCTCCTCGACCGGCGCCTCCGCGAGATCGGCGACTTTGGGCCAGCGCGCCAGGAAGGCGTGGAAATACTTTTGCACGGCGGCGACCGTCGTCTGCTGGAGCATGATTTCCGACAGCCAGACGGCGTAGGGATCGGGCCGGGCGCCCGGCTCGGCGCGCCAGGGCAAGCGCCGCCGATGCCGGTCGTACCAGGCGAGCAGTTCCGATGCCGCGTCTTGAACGGCCGCTTCTTGGGCGGCCGCATCTTGAGAACGAGCCATGTGGGTATTGGGAATGGAGCGGCGCGAGGGTCAAGCCGCACTGGCATCCCTCCACAGAAGCGGCCATTAAGCGGGGATGGTGCCGTTCCGTTCGAAGCGCCCGTGGTCGCAGCCGCTCGCCGATTTCGTGCCGAAAATCCTCGATCCCGCGGTCGCGCGGCAGGGGTTCGGCGAATCGACGCTGCTTCTCGACTGGGAGGAGATCGTCGGCGAGCGGATCGCCGCGATCAGCGAGCCGGTACGCCTGCAATGGCCGCCCGGTGGGGTAAAGCGCGATCCGCTCGAACCGCGTCCGCCCGCCGCCCTCGTTTTGCGGGTCGAACCAGGCTTCGGCCTGGAAATCCAGCACCTCTCGGCCGTGCTGATCGAAAGGGTCAATGCGCATCTTGGCTGGCGCTGCGTCGGTTCGCTCCGCGTGCGGCAGGAGAAGATCGAGCGCGCGCCTGCGTCGCCGCGGCGGCCGGCAGAGGATCCGCTCGCTCGCGCGGAAGCCGAGCGACAGGTGAGCGGCATCGAAGAAGCGCCGTTACGGGATGCCCTTGCTCGCCTTGGCGCGCGGGTCATCGGGCGCGCGGCTCCTTGATCGCCCTCGCCCGAAAATACCCTAAATGTTGCGTCTAAAGCTTCGAGCTTAGCCGAAACGATCGGAACTCCTCCATGTTCGCCTTGCATAAGTCGCGTCGCGACTTCGTGAAATTCGCCGCCGCCGGCGCCCTCGTTACCGCGGTACCGGCTTTTGGACCGATGCCCGCGTTCGCGCAGAACGCCCGCGTCGACGTCGAGCAGCTGATGGCCGAGGAGGCCTTGCCCGACGTTGTCGAAGGACAGGCCGACGCGCCGGTGACAATCGTCGAATATGCTTCGATGACCTGCTCGCATTGCGCGGCTTTCGCCAACAATGTCTTCCCGACGTTGAAGTCGAAATATATCGATACGGGAAAAGCCAAATATATCCTGCGCGAGTTTCCGCTCGATCCGCTCGCGACCGCAGGCTTCATGCTGGCGCGCTGCTCCGGCGATAAGCGCGAAGCAATGATCACTTTGCTTTTCGCACAGCAGAAGAATTGGGCCTTCGTCGAGAAGCCGCTCGACGGTCTCGCCAATATCGTCAAGCAGACCGGAATGGGCCAGGAGGGTTTCGAGAAGTGCCTGAAGGATCAGGCGCTCTACGACAAGGTCAATTTGGTGCGCGATCGCGGCGCTGAAAAATTCAATGTAAACGCGACGCCGACATTCTTCATCAACGGTAAACGCGTTTCAGGCGAGATGACCGTCGATCAGCTCGACAAAGAGATCACGCCGCTGCTGCCGAAAGGTTGAGCGGCCGACGTTGAAAATGGCGTAAGTTCACGCTGAGAATCGAGCGGCGCGCACCGGCAGATCACGTGTGTAGATTGGTGTCGCTCGTCGTCTTGCGAACTTACTGAACGTGAGAAAATTCATCACGCTTCACATGGGTTAAGGCGGCCTGCACGCCTACCCGTGTAGGGTAAACCAGCTGATCGGCGATCCTCGGCCCTCTGATATCGCCGATCG
>JAFAVH010000308.1 GCA_019242655.1 Methylobacteriaceae bacterium | reverse complement strand
CTCGTCGAGTCGATTCTGTTCGGGCACGAGAAGGGCGCGTTCACCGGCGCGACCGATAAGCATACCGGCAAATTTTCGGAAGCAAATGGCGGTACGCTCTTTCTCGACGAGATCGGCGAATTGCCGCTGGAGACGCAGGTCAAGCTGCTCCGCGCGTTGCAAGAGGGCGAGATCGATCCGATCGGCGCCAAGCGCGCGGTGCGCGTCGATATCAGGCTGATCTCGGCGACGAACCAGAACCTGATCGAACTCGTGCGTCAGGGCCGCTTCCGCGAGGATTTGTATTACCGGCTGAACGTGTTTCCGATCACGATGCCGGCTCTGCGCGCGCGCCGCGGCGATATCGGCGATCTCGCGCGCCGCTTCTGCGCGCGCTTTGCGGCAGAGGAAGGCAAGCGCATCCGCGGCATCAGCGCCGAGGCGCTGAGCCTGCTCTCGTCATACGATTGGCCGGGCAATGTGCGTCAATTGGAGAACGCGATCTTTCGCGCCATCGTGCTTTGCGACGGCGACGAGCTGACAGTCGCCGAATTCCCTCAAATCGCCGCGCAGGTAGAAGGCTTCGATGTGCGCGTGCCGCCGTTGCCGGCCCCGGCGCCAGCGATGTCGGCACCGTTGCGCGAAATCGTCCGCGTCGAAATCCGCGACCCGAATGTCCTGCGCCTGCTCGATGAGAGCGGCGACGTGCGCCGGCTGGAAATGCTGGAGGCGGAGACGATCAAATTCGCGCTTTCACACTATCGCGGGCAAATGTCCGAAATGGCGCGCCGTCTTGGCATCGGCCGCTCGACGCTTTACCGTAAGATGAAGGAATACGGGCTGAACGATCCCTCCGTCGAAGAAGAGGCCGGAGAGGACGCCGCGTAAGTCGCGCGGCTTAGCGGCCTAGTCGCGGCAACCAGGTTCGCCGCTGCAGATCGACCATCGCGGTCGCAAAGCTTGTCGCGTCGTCGACCATTTCCTTCCACTGCGTCACCGGCGTCGGCGCGCGGCGTGCAACGAGCTTGCCGGTCACCTCGTCGGTTTCGAAATGCAGCTCTGCCTCAAAATGCTTGGCGAGATTCTGCATGGCGCGATTGGTCGCAAGGCATGACATGTAGAGCGTCTCGACGCGCGCATTGCGCGCCGCGCGAACGATGCGGGACATGAGCTCCTTGCCGACGCCGCGGCGGCGCCAGTCATGCTCGACGCTGAACGCCGCTTCGGCGACGCGGTGATCGTCGCCGATCATGCGAAGTTCTCCGGCGCCGCGCAGCTCGCTCTCGACGAAATAGCCGAAGATCGAGCCTTCGAGCTTGAAGCAGCGTTCGGCGTAATTACGGATGAAATCGTCCGACACGCCCATGGCGAAGCGGTCGTGCCGGCTGTCGACATCGAGCCGGAGCAGGTGGTCGCGGAAGGCCGGTTCGTCGCTCGGCCAAAGTCGTCTGATATATCCAGTGCGGATCGCCTGGTCGCTCATGGGGCTCTCCTGCCGTTCGGCGGAATGCTGTCTCCCTGTCGGCGTTCCTCCTCATGAAATATGTTGCGCCGCAGCAAAAATACAAGACGGCCTAGCCATACCCCTGTAATGTGAGGGCTTGATTACGATGTCCCGTCACTTTTGCCGCGATGAGCGCGCCGGGCACAGCATCGGGCAGGTGAACCGGCGTGAAATCCTCGGCGCGGCCTTTGCCGCCGCGCTCAGCGAGCACCGTGACTTTGCGGCCGATCTGCGCATCGAGATGCCGCGCGAGACACGCGGCGCCCGCGTCCCTAAGCCGCGCCGCCCGTGCCCGGGCTGCCTCCGCCGGAACTTGCGGCATGCGGGCGGCCGGGGTGCCGGGCCGCGACGAATAGGGAAAGGCGTGGACATGCGTGAGCCCACACGCCTCGATGAGCGACAGCGTATCCTCGAACATGGCGTCGCTCTCGGTCGGAAAGCCGGCAATCAGGTCGGCGCCGAAGACAATGTCCGGCCGGAGCGCGCGCAACTCGCGGCAGACGCGGATCGCGTCGGCACGCGAATGGCGGCGCTTCATTCGCTTGAGGATGAGGTCGTTCCCGGATTGCAGCGACAAATGCAGATGCGGCATGAGCCGCTTTTCGCGCCCGATTGCGTCGCGCAGCGCCGGATCGACCTCGGCGACATCGATCGACGAGAGACGCAGCCGCGGCAGCCCGGGCACTTCGTTGAGAATGCGCGTGACCAGCTCGCCGAGCCGCGGCTCGCCGGAGAGATCGGCGCCCCAGGAGGTAAGGTCGACGCCGGTCAGCACGACGTCGCGATGACCGGACGCGACGAGTGCCGCGATCTGCGTCACCGCGTCTTCCACGGGCACCGAGCGCGACGCGCCGCGGCCGAAGGGGATGATGCAGAACGTGCAGCGATGGTCGCAGCCGTTCTGGAAGGCGACGAAGCCGCGTGTGTGGCCGGTAATGCCTGTGTCTTCCACGGGCGCGTCGTCTTCCACGGGCGTGGCTTGGACGCCCCATGTCGCCGGTGCGGTCTTCTCCGCGTTCGGCACGATCGCGGCGATCTCCGGCATGTCCGCGAACGCCGCTCTATCGGTCTCGACTGCGCAGCCCGTTGCGACAATGCGCGCGTCTGGCCGTCTGCGGGCGGTGCGCCGGATCGCCTGACGCGCTTGGCGGACGGCTTCGGCCGTCACCGCGCATGTGTTGACGACGACGAGGTCGCGCTCCCCAGCCGCCGCCGCGGCGCGGCGTATCGCCTCGGACTCGACGATGTTCAGCCGGCAACCAAAGGTAAGCACCTCGACTGGGGAATGCGCCGTCACGCGGCGGCGTCCGTAAAGATCACCGGATCTAGCCGGGTCTCGAATTCGAATTCGACCGGTCCGGTCATCAGCACGTGATCGTCGCCGCTGCGCCAGTCGAGCGTGAGCTCGCCGCCCGGCAGCGCCACTCTTGCGCGCCGCTGTGTGCGTCCAGCACGGGCGGCGGCGACAAGCGTCGCACAGGCCGCCGAACCGCAGGCGAGCGTCGCCCCGGCGCCGCGTTCCCAGACGCGCAGCACGATGCGCTCGCGGCCGGCGATCGCTGCGAAAGAAATGTTGGCGCGTTCGGGAAAGAGCGGGTGGTGCTCGATCTTCGGTCCGACCGCGCCGAGATCGATCGCGGCCGCATCGGGCACAAAGAAGATTGCATGGGGATTGCCCATGCTGACCGCCGCGAATGTTGCCGGCGCCCCGTCGACCGGCGGGTCCAGCCGAACCCGGCTGGTGTCGCCGACGTCGTGGGCGAGCGGGATATCGCGCCAGCCGAAGCGCGGCGCACCCATGTCGACCGTAAAGGTCAGCTCGCCCTCGCGCCTGACCGGAAGCGGCCCCGCATCGCTTTCGAGCAGCAGCCTGTCGCCGTCGCGGCCGCGCATCAGCAGGTAGGCCACGCAGCGCGTGCCGTTGCCGCAGGCATCCGAGGTTGATCCGTCGTTGTTGTAGATCACGATCCGTGCGGCACTCGCCGCGCGCGCGGGGTCATGCAAGACCATGAGCTGATCGAAGCCGAGCCCTGGCACGCGATGGATCGCCCGCGCCTCGGCCGCGCTGACGACGTGGCTCAAGCCGCGCAGGTCCAGCACGGCAATGGCATTGCCGATGCCGTTCATCTTCACAATCGGGCGATTGGCGAGCGCAGTCATATTCGGGTCCCAGTCCGGCGCTGATATAGGCGAAAGCGCCTGACGCCACTATGTCCGTTCTCAGGCGCGGTCCATTGCCTCAGCCCCGGGCAAGAACGATGCGGAGCGGCAGATGAGCAGCATATCCACCTTTCTTGCCTCACGCCTCCGGCGCCGGCCCCTGCTCGGCGCCCTGTGTGCCGCCTGCTTGGCGCTTTCGCCGGCCGCCGCATTCGCGCAAACGCCGCCGGGAAGTCCCGCGAGTCCAGCGCCTTCGGCGCCGCCCGCCGCCTCACCGCCGGTGACGGCGCCGGCGCCAGCCGCACCCTCGACCGCACAGCAGCCGCAGGACGAATCCGCGGTGGACGCGGCGCAGATGGTCGAAGTTCCCGCACGTCCTGTCGCGCTCATTGGCGGCAATGCGAGTTGGGATGATGGCTTCAAGGCGATTACCGGCGCGCTCACGAAAATCCAGAGCGAGATGAGCAAGGCCGGCCTGACCGCGTCGGGTCATCCGTTCACGGTTTTTGTCGAAACCGACGATGCGGGCTTCCGCTATCAAGCGATGGTCCCGCTCGACAAGGCGCCGGAAGGCAAGAGCGAACTGACGAACGACGTGAAGATCGGTGCATCGCCCTCAGGCAAGGCGATGAAGTTCCAGCATCGCGGCGCGTATGACGACATCGACGCGACTTACGAGGCGATCACCGCTTATCTCGATGAAAAGAACATCGAGGCGCAAAACCTCTTCATCGAGGAATATCTGACGCCGCCCAAATCCTCGGATGATCAGAGTCTCGAAGTCGACATTTACGTGTTCATCAAAGGCTGAACGTGTCATTCCCGGCGGGCGTTAGTCCGACCGGGAATCCATCGCTGATATTGCTCCTGGATTCCCGCTTCGCGGGAATGACAATTAGAAAAACGCCTGCAAGCCAGTCTGAGCGCGTCCGAGAATCAACGCATGCACATCATGCGTGCCTTCATAGGTGTTGACCGTCTCGAGATTACAGACGTGGCGCATCACGTGATACTCGGCCTGAATGCCGTTGCCGCCGTGCATGTCGCGCGCGGCGCGGGCGACGTCGAGCGCCTTGCCGCAATTGTTGCGTTTGACGATCGACACCATTTCCGGCGCCATCTTGCCTTCGTCGAAGAGACGCCCGACGCGCAATGATCCTTGCAAGCCGAGCGCGATCTCGGTCTGCATGTCGGCGAGCTTCTTCTGCACGAGCTGCGTTTGTGCGAGCGGCCGGCCGAACTGCTTGCGGTCGAGCGTGTATTGGCGCGCGCGATGCCAGCAATCTTCCGCCGCGCCCATGGCGCCCCAGGAGATGCCGTAGCGCGCGCGGTTCAAGCAGCCGAACGGACCTTTGAGTCCCGACACGTTCGGCAAGAGCGCGCTCTCCGGAACGACCACCCCGTCCATCACCACTTCGCCGGTGATCGAGGCGCGCAGCGATAGCTTGCCGCCGATCTTCGGCGCGGTGAGTCCTTTCATACCTCTCTCGAGAACGAAGCCTCTGATCTCGTCGTTATGCGCGGAAGATTTCGCCCAGACGACAAACACGTCGGCGATCGGCGCGTTCGAAATCCAGGTTTTCGCGCCGGTGAGGCGATAGCCGTCCGACACTTTCTCCGCGCGCGTGCGCATGCTGCCGGGATCGGAACCGGCATCGGGCTCGGTCAATCCGAAGCAGCCGACCCATTCGCCCGACGCGAGCTTCGGCAGATATTTCTTGCGCTGCGTCTCGTCGCCGTAAGCATGGATCGGATACATGACGAGCGAGGACTGCACGCTCATCATCGAGCGGTAACCGGAATCGACGCGCTCGACCTCGCGCGCGACAAGACCGTAGGCCACATAGCTTGCCTCGGCGCCGCCGTAGGCTTCCGGAATGGTGACGCCGAGCAGGCCGAGTCCGCCCATCTCGTTGAAGATCGCGCGATCGGTCTTCTCTTCGAGGAAGGCGTCGATGACGCGCGGCAAGAGCTTATCCTGCGCATAGTCGCGCGCGGTGTCGCGGATCATCCGCTCGTCGTCGCTGAGCTGCTCATCAAGGAGGAAGGGATCGTCCCATTGGAAATGGGGCCTGGCGCTCTTCGCGGCTTTCGGTTGGACGATGGCGCTCATCGCGTTCCTCTCTTTACGGGTTCGAGCTCGTTTCAAATGAACATGCGGCAGCGGGGCGGCGGCTTCAAGCGGCGCTGCAGGCTTGTGATCGCGGCGCGGCGCTCAGCGCGCTGGCCGGCAGCTTAATCGGGCAGCCGCGTCAGTCGCGGCCGCCAGATGCCGAGGACGACGTTCAGCGTCGCCACCGCGAGCAGAACCCACAAGGTGTTGCGCTCGGCCGTCAACGAGCCGGCGAGATTTGCCGAGTCGGCAAGACTTGCCGCCTGACTCGCGGCTTCACTCGCGGCTTGGCCGACCGCTTGACCCGCCGCTTGGCCCGCGAGCGCGGCGGCGCTGCGCTCGGCTTCGTTCTGCATGGGACCGAGAACGCCGACGAAACCACTTTCGAAAATCAGGATGCCGGTGGCGAGCTTCAGCCACGCCCATCCGGCATTGTGAAAAGCGCGGTTGACTCCGATTGCCAACAGGCCGGCGATCAGCGTCAGGGCGAACGACGGCAGAAATACCCACTTGGCGATGGCCGCCATCGCGCCGCGCATCAGGGCATATTCGCTCGCCGCCGACGGCGGCGGGACAAAGGCGAGCAAGACGAGCAGGCAGGCCATCGCGCCCATGAGCCCGATGGCTCCGATCGTGTGGAGAAACTTGAGCAGCCGGCGCATCACCGGAAGAATAGCTCACGAATTCGCCAGCCCGAACTTCAAACCTGCGTGTATCTGTGCCGCTGTCCCAGCCTGACGGCACCCTCCGAGAAGCGCGCCTTGCCTCCGCTCAAGGCAGCCGCCATCTTGGGCGTCATGGCCGCCCATCCCGAGCAATTCCGCGACGCGGCGCGCATCGAGCCGAACCGGATCGAGACTGCCGGACTGGCCGGTCTCGACGCGCGCTCGCGCGAGATTTTCCGCCGCATCGTCGAATCCTATCTCGCGAGCGGCGAGCCGGTCGGCTCGCGCCACCTCTCGCGCATCCTGCCGATACCGCTCTCGCCGGCCTCCGTCCGCAACGTCATGCAGGACCTCGAGGAGCTCGGCCTCGTCTATGCGCCACATACGAGCGCGGGCAGGTTGCCGACCGAGATCGGGCTGCGCTTCTTCGTCGACGCGCTCCTGCAGGTCGGCGACCTCACCGAGGACGAGCGCGGCCGCATCGAGGCGCAGGTGCGCGCCGCCTCGCGCGACCGCTCGTTCGAGGGGGTGCTCGCCGAGGCGACGACCCTGCTCTCTGGGCTGACGCGCGGCGCCAGCGTCGTCGTCGCCAACAAGGAAAATGCGCGGCTGAAGCAGATCGAGTTCGTGCGGCTCGAGCCCGAACGCGCGCTCGCCGTGCTCGTCAGCGAGGACGGCTCGGTCGAGAACCGCATCGTCGCGACGCCGCGCGATCTGCCGGCCTCGGCGCTGCAGGAGGCGGCGAATTATCTCAACGCGCGCATTCGCGGCCGCACGCTTGCTGAAGTGCGCGACGAGATCGACGCGTCGCGCCGCGCCGCGCAGGCCGAGCTGGACGAATTGACCGCGCGGCTCGTCGATGCGGGACTGGCGAGCTGGGCCGGCCTTGGCGGCCACGCGCCGCAGCTCATCGTGCGCGGGCAAAGCAATTTGCTCGAGGACCTGACCGCCGCGCAGGACCTCGAGCGCATCCGCCTTCTGTTCAACGATCTCGAAACGAAGACGGAGGTGATCGATCTGTTGTCGCGCGCCGAGAGCGGCGAGGGCGTGCGCATTTTTATCGGCTCGGAGAACAAGCTGTTCTCTTTGTCAGGCTCGTCGATGATCGCCGCGCCGTTTCATGACGAGCAGCGCAGGATCGTCGGCGTGCTCGGCGTCATCGGCCCGACGCGATTGAATTACGCGCGCATCGTGCCGATGGTGGATTACACGGCGAAAGTGGTGGCGCGGATTGTGGGCGGAGGTTGAGATTATCCGCGCGTCAACGCCGACGCCTCCTCGTTCACCTCGAAAATGCGCGCTTCGACATCCGGTCCGCGGCGCTTGCGTAAATCGTAACGCCAGCGCTCGGCAGTAGCCCGATCGGCAAAGACATAAACCGCGCCGGACGTTTTCGTCGCAGCATCGCGAAGGATCAGCTTCGACAAGAACGCGCCGCGCCGCGCAAGTTCCGGCGCTTGCGCGACGCTTTCCCGGTGAACTTCATCCTCCGGCGCGTCCCACTTGAACGTCACGATCATGACGACTCGTTGCTTCGTCGGGCGTGGCGTCTTGCGATGCGGCGCGGGACGCGTCACGTCGAGCGGATCGCTCGCCGGAAACGTCTCTTCCAGCTCGAAATCGAGCTCGCGGTCGAGGCTTTGCTTGTCGGGTGGCTTCGGCATGAATGAGATATAGCGCGCTCGTCTGCCGCCGTCATTGCGCTCCTCGCAACGGCGGAGCGCCTACCCCTCCACCGGCAATTGCTCGACACGATACGCGTGCGTGAGCTTGCGCCCGAGCACCGGATCCTCGAGCTCCATCTCGAAGACCTCGCCGCCTTCGATTGCGCCATGCACCGCGAGCGTGCCGCAGAACATCGCCGTGCCGAATGACAGCGCACCGTCGTTCGCATACAGGCGGAGCAGTTCCTTCGGCGGCCGCATCGTCGCAACCGGCCCCTCTTGATAGAGGCGGCGCCCGCCATCGCGCGTGACGAACGAGCGTAAGACGAGCTTGTCCCAATGAGGCTCGACCTCGCCAAAGCGCCACAACGTTGCGCCGACGGGCTTGGCGCACATCTGCTTCGACAAGGTGACGCCGATCGCCTCCGCCTTGCGATCGGTATGGTCGGAGCCGAGCCCGATCCACATGCCATCCGCCAATGCGTAGATGACGATCTCGGCCTCGCCACTGGAGGCATCGCCAATCACCTCGATCTTGTCGGCACGCGTGAGCAGCGACGCGGCGACGCGATAGAAGATCGGCGTCGTCTTCGGCCGCGCGATGCCGAGTGCTTCGAGCTCGCGAATATGCGCTTCGAGCGCGTCGCGGTCGCGCCCGGTCCAGCCGGCGACGACAAGCCGGGTGATTTCATGCACATCGAGCGCGCGTTCGTCAGGCATCGGGCTCCTCTGGTTTTGTTTGGGCGACACCGTTGACCGGCTGCGGCGGGCGCGCAAGTGCCGGCAGCGGCGAGAAGACGATCGTTGCCACCTGCAGCGCAAACGCAATCGCAGACACGATCAGCGATGCCTCGGCGCCGTCGAGCCCGCCGACGAGGCCGCCGAGCGCGGCGCCGATCGGCCGTGCGCCATAGGAAGCGATATTGATTGCCGAGACGCGCCCGAGCAAGGCCGACGGCGTGATCATCTGGCGCAAGGTCGTGGTCGAGACGACCCAGATGATCGGGCCGACGCCCATGATAAAGAAACTCAGCGCCGCCAGAACCGGCGAAGGCAGCCAGATTGTCGCAACCATGATCATTGCGGCGACAAAGCCCGAGATCGGTCCGAACAGGATGACGCCGCCGAAATGAAACTTGCGGATGAGGTGCGGTGCCGTGAGTGCGCCGACGGTCATGCCGACGCCGAACGCGGCGAGTGTGACGCCGACGGTCATCGCGGAGAAGCCCAGCGACTTGATCGCATAAGGCACATAGACGGCCTGCAACGCGAATGAGGCGATGGCGAAGATGAACTGCGTCACGAAGATCGCGCGCAGCATCGCGTTGCGTGATACGAAAAGCGCACCCTCCTTCAGCTCGCTGATCGGGTGACGGCGCTCCGCCTGCGGACGCGGCGGCTCGCGCAATCCGGCGAGCAGAATCACCGCCGTCGCGGACAACGTGGCGGCAACGGCAAATGCAGGCGCGCCGCCGATCGTGCCGACAAGCGCGCCGCCAAGAGCCGGCCCGCCGGCATAAGCGGCGGTGCGCGCAAGCTCGATGCGGCCATTGGCGGTCGGCAACGCGTCGGCCTCGACCAGCGACGGCACGAGCGCTGGTGCGGTGACGCTATAGACGACAGTGCCGCAGGCGCCGATCATCCCGAGCATCGCAAGCACAAACAGGCTGAGATGTCCGGCTTGGATGAGCACAACAATCGCAATGAGCGAAATGACGCGCAGCGACTCGGCCGCCGCCATCAGCCGCGCGCGACGCAGACGATCGGCGAGAAGACCGGCGGGAATCGCGAAGACAAGGAAAGGCAGCGTCGACGCCGTCTGCAGGAAGCCGGTCTCGCCGGCGCCCGCGCCAAGCGCGAGCACGGCGACGATCGGCGCCGCGGCAAGGCCGATCTGCTCTGCGGACTGCGCCGCGAGATTCGACCAGGTAAGCCGGCGGAATGCGGCGGGAAGTTTCGACGATAGGCGAGACATGCAAATCTCCAAGCGCGCGCGCGCGCATGCGCGCCGCGCTGCGGTGATGATCTCGGATGCGGGATTGCGCGCCGGCGGAGCCGGATTATTCGGCGTCGTGGAAGATGATTCCGAGCGTGTGTCTGCGGCCGCTCTTCAGCCGGCTGACGCCGTGGCGCATGTTGACGCGGTAAACGCCCTTCGTCCCCTGCACCGGGCGATGGCGGACCGGGAAGATCACGCCCTCGCCGTGCCGCAACGGCACGAATTCGGCACGCGATTGCATGCGCGGGCGCTGCTCGGTCAACACGAATTCGCCACCCGCGAAATCATGTGCCGGATCGGACAACAGGAATGCGACCTGTAGCGGAAACACGTTCTCGCCATAGACGTCCTGGTGCAGGCAATTGTAGTCGCCGGAACCGTATTGCAGGATGAGCGGCGTCGGCTTCGTCTGGCCCGCCGCGCGGCATCGCGCGACAAAGTCTTTGTGACGCGACGGGAAGCGCGTCGCGATGCCGAGCGCGTCGTTCCAGCGATTGGCGATAAGGGCGAGCCGCGGATAGAGGCACTCTCGCAACGACGCGACGAGCGGCGGCAAGGGATAGGCGAAATATTTGTACTCGCCGCGGCCGAAGCCGTGCCGCGCCATGATCACGCGGCTGCGGAACGGCTCGTCCGATGCATACATCGCGGCGAGTTGCTCGCATTCGTCGCGGTCGAGCAGCGGACCTGTTGTCGCGCAGCCATACGTGTCGAGGTCGTGCGCCACGCCGTCCCACGCGATGGCGGCGATGCGCTCACCGATCGTGTTCGGCGCAGCGTCCGCCGCGACACGGCGCCTCGCAGCGGAAGGCGTGCTCATCGCGCGCCCTCCCGCTGCAACAGTGCGCGCTTGCGTTCGACGCCGTAGCGATAGCCGGAGAGCGCACCGTCGGTGCGCACGACGCGATGGCAGGGAATCGCCACCGCGATCTTGTTGGAGGCGCAGGCGCCGGCAACGGCGCGTACCGCGGCGGGGCTGCCGATCTTCTTCGCAATCTCGCGATAGCTTACGGTCTTGCCCATCGGGATTTCGCGCAAGGCCTGCCAGACGCGCTGCTGAAACGCCGTGCCGCGCACGTCGAGCGGCAGCTTGAACTCACGCTGTGACCCCTCGACGAAGCCAACGACGTCGGCGACGACGCGCTCGAAATCCTTGTCGCCGCCGACAAGTTTCGCTTGCCGGAAATCGTCCTGGAATGTGCGTACGAGCTCCTGCGGGTCGTCGCCGAGCATGATCGCACAGACGCCCTTGTCGGTTGCGCCGACGAGAATGGCGCCGAGCGAGCATTCGCCGACTGCGAAGCGGATCGTCGCGCCGGCGCCGCCCTCGCGAAAATCGGTTGGCGTCATGCCGAGGAGATCGTCCGACGCCGCATAGAAGCGGCCGTTGGAATTGAAGCCGGCGCTGTAGATCGCTTCCGTCACCGTTCCGGCGCGCTTCAGCTCCTTGCGCACGCGTTTGCCGCGATGCGCATCGGCGTAAGCCTTTGACGTCAGCCCGGTCACCGATTTGAACACGCGATGGAAGTGATACGGACTCTGGCCGGCGAGCTTCGCCAGCTTTTCGAGGGTCGGCGGCTCCTCCGCGTCTTCGATGGCGCGGCAAGCGCGCGCGATCATATTCGCCTGTGCGTCGTCCGGCCTGTCGAGATTCGGCTTGCAGCGCAGGCAGGCGCGGAAGCCTGCCGCCTCGGCTTCGGCCGGATTGGCGTAGAACGTGACATTCTCGCGCTTTGGCTGCCGCGCCGTGCAGGTCGGCCGGCAATAGATGCGGGTTGTGCGCACTGCCGTAACAAACGCGCCCTCTGCTTGCGGATTGCGGGCGACGGCTGCTTGCCAGCGCTCGTCATCGCTGGCGAAGTGTCGGATTGAGGGACGTTCCGCGATCATGCTCGCCATGATCTGCTCCTTTTCGCATGAATTCCGATTGGCGCGAATGTATGCCGCGCCTCGCCCCCATACACTCCGGTCCTTGCGGTCGAATTCGGCCTAGCGGCGTCGGCTCCCGCCGAGTGCCTCCGCCAAGCCTTGCCGCGCCGGCTTCGGGCTCATGCTCTCGTCATATAATGCGGGCCGCGGACATTCGGGGCGCGCCACGCATTTTGCCCAGCTCTCGATATTGAGACGGCCGGAGGCATTCCGCTCGCGCAGCCACGAGCCTTTGTCGGAAAAATTCCAGTTAGAGATCATCGTCACCGCCGGAACGTCGAGCGCCGCGGAGACGAAGGAGCGCATGTAGTCTGCGACCTGCGCATCGCGTTGCGCCACGTCGCGCAAGCCGCAATCGTTGACGTCGAGCTCGGTCAGATAAATCTCGACATGGCGTTCCGAGAGGTCGCGCAGGAACTGCACGAAGGGGCGCCAATCCGGCCGCGCCGGATCGGTCATCCATTGCGGCACGAGATGGCATTCGAGGCCGACCGCGTCGACGCGCCGCCCGGCGCGCTGCAATGAATCGATCAGCTTGAGATAAGCCGGTCGCATAGCAGGGCCAAAACGGTCATTGTCGCAATTGGCTTCGTTGATGAACAGCGCGCATTGCTGCCCGCGCGTGTAGCGTTCGCCAAGCGCGAACGCCGAATGGATGTAGCGCGGGATATTGTCGGCTTCGATGCCGAAGGCATCGAGCCATGCGCCGGTGCGCCAGGACGGCTCGGTCCCGTTCATCACCCAAGGATTAAACGGCTCATTGATCACGCCGCACCAGCGCAGCGGATTTGGAGTCATTTTCTGAAAATGCGCGAACACGCTCTGGAAATGCGCATCGAAATCGCGGCGCAACTCATCTTGCCAGCCACGGGAACGTTTGTGCGCAATCTCATTCAGCCAATCGGGCAGCCAATCGTTCCAGGCGAGACAGTCGCCACGGATCGGTACGCCAAGTTTGTTGGCGAGTGCGACCGTGTCGTCGCATTCGCTCCATGTCGATTCGCCGTAGCTGCGCCGATACGACATCGACAGCGGGTGCAGATTGCCGAATTTCAATCCGCTGGCGATTGCCAGGAAGCGTGGCGCCTCCGCGCGGATCGCAGCGACGAGCTCTAGATCGT
>JAFAVH010000229.1 GCA_019242655.1 Methylobacteriaceae bacterium | reverse complement strand
GCTGTCTGGAATGAGGAAGCCGGCAATGAGGTTGAGCAGTGTCGTTTTGCCGCCGCCGGAGGGGCCGAGCAGCGTGAGGATTTCGCCGCGGCTTATGTCGAGACTGGCATCCTGCAAGGCGATGACTTCGCCGAAGCGTTTCGAGACGCCATCAACGCACACGAAGGCGCCTTTTGCGTCCGCGGAGGTACTTCCAGAACCGAGCGAACCGATGTTAGCGGGCATCTTCAACATTGAGCACTTTGCCCAGCCCGAAGAATGCATTGGCGAGCGTCAACAGTGCCGCCGTCGCGACGATATACATGACGGAGAGGGCCGCCATCGACGGGTCGGCGTATTCGCGCACGTAATTGTACATGGCGACGGGCAGCGTTTGTGTGCGCTGCGACGTGACGAAAAGCGACGCGGTGAACTCGTTGAATGACAGGATCGCCGCGAAAAGCCAGCCGCTGACGAGACCGGGCGCCAAGAGCGGGATCGTGACGCTCGTCAGCACGCGGCGGGGCGGCGCGCCGAGACTCGCGGCAGCAAGCTCAAAACGTTGGTCGAGATTGCGCAGCGAAATGTAGACGCTGCGCAACACGAATGGCAGGACGAGGATGACGTGGCAGACGATGACGACGGCAAATCCCCGCGTGGCGTGCAGTTCCGCCGCCAGGATGAGAAAGCCCAATCCGATGGTGAAATGCGGAATGACGAGCGGGGCAAGCAGAACCCCTTCGATCGTCCGCTTCAGCGGAAAGGAGTAACGGTCGAGCGCGAAGGCGAAAGCGGCGCCGATCACAAGCGCGATCGTCGAGGCGAAAGCCGTGACGATCAGGCCGTTGCGGAAGCCGGCGCGAAAATCGTCATAGGCAATCGCCTTGGCGAACCATCGCCATGACAAAGTATCGGGCGGAAATGCGAGAACCGCGCGCGCATTGAAGGCGGCGATCGCAACGACGAGCGCCGGCAGCAGCACGAAAGCAAGCGTGATCGAGACGATCGTCATCCCTGCCGCACGTAGCGCGTCGCGAGTATGCATCAGTGCGAGGTCGCTGCTTCGAGCGGTCGCGTCGCCGCGCGTAGAAGTGCGAGCACGGCAAAAGCCAGCGCGAGTCCGGCAACCGACAGGCTTGCAGCAAAGGGGAAATTGAAGCTCGCAAATCCGAGCTGGTAGACAAGGTTCGAGACCATGTTCACCTGTCCGCCGCCGATGAGCTGGGGCGTTGCAAAGGCGCTGAACGTCCAGGCGAAGGCGGTCGTCAGCCCGGCAATGATTCCAGGAATGGATAGCGGCAGCGTGATCGTCAGAAAAGCGCGCACGGGTCCCGCTCCGAGGCTTTCGGCAGCGCGCTCGTAGTCCGGATCGATATGGGAAATCGCCGCGGCCAGCATGATCACCATGACGGGGAGCGTGACGTGTACGAGCGCGGTCACGACGCCGAACTGCGTGAACATCATTTGCAGTGGCCGCTCGATGAGCCCGAGCTTCAGGAGGACGGCGTTGATGAAACCATTATTGCCGAGGACGACGATCCAGGAATAGGTACGCACCACCTCGCCAAGGAACAACGGCGTGACGACGATGATCAAAATCGCCGATTTCAGGATTGGGTTTTTCGTGTGTACCAGCGCGTAAGCGATGGGATAGCCAAGCACCAGCGTGCAGAGGGCGGTAACGGCGCAAATCCATACCGTGTCGAGAAATACGCGCCCATACAGCGGCTTCATGAGCGCGGTGAAATTGTCGAACGTCAACCCGCCCGGCTCGAGCGAGCCCGGGATGTAGGCGCGCAGGCTGAATTGAAACACCGCGGCGAGCGCAGCGATGAGACCGAAGGCGCAGAGTGCCGCTGGCGAGACGAACGCCTTTAGGAACGGTTTGGCCAGCATCCGACGCCAGGATTTCTGCAGCGCAGGACGTCAGTTCATGATGTTCTCAGCAAACCACTTGCGCCATTCCGCGGTTTTTTCCGCGCGCAGTTTATGATCGATGATGATTGCTTGGCTGCTCCATTGCTCGGGCGTGGTGAAAACACCCGGAAGTTTCGCGACGTCGGGCGCGAGTTTCGCGTTGGTGACGACCGGGCTCCCTTTCTTCAAGTTGGCGATCTCCGCCTGCACGCTCGGATCGAGCACCGCGTTGATGAACTTATACGCGAGATCGCTCTTTTTCGTGCCTTTCATGATGCCGATCGTATCGATGCCGAGAACCGCGCCTTCTTTGGGCATGACGAGCTTGATCGGCACGCCGTCGCCCATCATGTAGTAGGCATTCATTGACAGGATCACCTGCACCGGCGTCTCGCCGTTGGCGATCAGCTGCTGGCTATTGGCGTCGTTCGTGTAGAACGCCTTGAAATTCGGCTTGAGCTCCTTGAGCTTCGCCTGACCCTTCTCCCATGAAGCGGCATCGGCCCCCGAGAGCATGGCGGAGACGGCAATGAGGTGGCTTGGATCGAAGTCGGGCGCCGCGAGCTTGCGTTTGAGCTCCGGCTTCCACAAGTCGGCCCAACTCGTGAATGTCACGTCTTTCACTAAGTCCGGGCGGTAGCCGATCGTGTAGACATAAGCCCAAGTGCCGATGTGATAGGGGCTGATCTTCGCCTGCTCGACGAGATTTGCTGCGTTCGGAACCTTTGCAAGATCGAGCTTCTCGTAAAGGCCGTCATTCGCGTAGAGCCAGCCGACATGCGACGTCGTGAAGGTGATGTCGCTTTCCGGATTGTCGCGCGCCAGTTTTGCCTTGTTCAGCCGGTCGATCGTGCCGCCGGTGATAAATTCGACATCAGCGCCGGTATCGGTCTTGAATTTTTTCGCCGCGGTTGCCGCGACCAGATCGCGCCAGCTGCCGCCCCAAATGCTCACGACGAGTCTTTCCTGAGCGCGGGCAGGCGAGGGGAGAGCCGCGCCGATGGCGAGCCCCACAATGCAAATGCCGGTGAAAATTGCCTGTTTGTACATCCTGCCCTCCTGATCCGTGCCTCTATTCAGCAAAATTCAGGCCGCTCCATCAACCTTCAAGTCGCTTTAAATTGCAAGGGACTAGGTTTCGTCGCGCGCGCGAGGCGGCGACCATCTTTTGCGCCACGCAGTAGCTGTATCTTTGCATCGCTGAACCCTCCGCGTGCGCGAATTGACACATCTGCACGCGCCTGCTTGTCTCAGCACGTTTTCAGTCCACGAAGGGATTGCACGCGATTGCGCAGGAGTCGGCGCCGTATTCTCGTCGGCTGTTGCACGGCATTGGCGATTGCCGCGTTTTGGACAGTCTCTACCTTCTTCACGTCCCTGATTTCCCCGGGCCGATTTCCTTCGCCGCCACAGGTCTGGGAGGCTGCGCGCCAGATCGCGGTCGAAGGCTACGCCGACGCGACTTTGTGGCAGCACGCGCTGCAGAGTCTGCGACTGGTCGCCATGGGCTTCCTCTTTGCGGTCGTGGTCGGTGCGCCGCTCGGCATTATCATGGGTGCGAACCGCCGGTTCGACGCCTTCATCACACCGGTCTTCTCGCTGATTCGACCGATTCCGCCACTCGCATGGATCCCGCTCGCGATCCTGTGGCTCGGCCTCGGCGACGGCGCCAAGATCATGGTCATCTTCTTTGCGGCTTTCGTGCCGGCGGTTATCAACTCGCATGCCGGCGTACGCAGCATGGAACCGCACCTCGTCGAAGCCTCGCGGGTGCTCGGCGCTCGCGGCTTCACCTCTATCCGCGAAGTGCTCATTCCCGGCGCGATGCCGATGATCTTTACCGGGTTGCGGCTGTCGCTTCAGGCATCATGGACAACACTTGTCGCCGCCGAACTCGTCGGCGCGCTGGCAGGTCTCGGCCGGGTGCTCAACGTCGCGCAACAAGACATCTATCCCGCCATGATCGTTGTCGCGATGGCAGCAGTCGCTGCGCTCGGTTGGGCGACAACGCGTTTGCTCGACGTGATCGAGGACCGGGCGATGCCGTGGCTGCCGGTTCGAGCCTGAAATGAGCGTGTCTTCGGCCGGCAAGCCATCGAAACTCCAGACTTGGATGCTCGGTCTCGGCGGTCTCCTCGTCTTCTTTGGTTTATGGGCGGCATTTTCCGGATTCGGCCTTGTGCCGGCGCGATTTCTTCCCTCTCCTGCCGCCGTTGCGCAGCGGATGTTTTTCCTCGCCGACCATCCCTTTGCCGGCGCCTCGCTTCCCGTGCACGTTCTTTCAAGCCTCGGCCGTTATGCCTTGGGCTTCTTGCTCGCAGCGGCCATCGGCGTGCCGCTCGGTCTGTTTATGGGCTGGTACAGTCTTCTCGATGATATCGTCACCCCGATCTTCAATGCCTTGCGTTTCGTTGCGCCGATTGCATGGGTTCCTTTCGCGGCGTTATGGTTCGGAACCGGAATTGGCGGCCCCGTCATGGTGATTTTCGCCGGTGCCTTTCCGCCATGCCTCATCAATGCGTATCGCGGGGCGAAATTTGTGGACGCAAAATTTCTTGAGGCTGCGCACACGCTCGGCGCCGGCAATCTTCGCATTGTCACGGAGGTTTTGTTGCCGGTCTCGATTCCGTCAATTGTTTCCGGATTGCGAGTTGGAGCCGGGCTCGGCTGGCAATCGCTGGTTGGAGCCGAGTTGATCGTTGCCTCAAGCGGTGTCGGCTACATGATGGTGCAGGGTCAGAGTGCCGTCTCGACCCCGACCGTCCTTTCCGGAATGATCGCGATCGGTATCGTTGGCTACTGCGTCGATCTCGTGCTGCGTGAGATGGAAGCCTTCACGCGCCGGCGCCGAGGACTCGGGTGAGCACGATCACGTTCGAGAATGTCGGCCGCAGCTTCGACTCGGTCGTCGCGCTCAGGGAGATCAATCTGCAAGTCCGCGACAAAGAATTCGTTGCCATCGTCGGGCCGTCGGGATGCGGCAAGACGACATGCCTGCGCATGGCGGCGGGTCTGGACTTTCCCTCGAGCGGCGTCGTCCGGGTAGGGGACCGGCAGGTGGTTGCGCCCGGTCCGGATCGCGCCGTCGTCTTTCAGCAATTTGCGCTGTTTCCGTGGAAATCCGTCTATGACAACATCGATTTCGGCTTGCGCAACAAAGGTGTTTCGCGGGCAGAGCGCGCTCACAGTATCGCGGCCGTTCTGAAGGTTATGAACCTCGAGGGGTACGAAAAGTCGTTTCCGCATCAATTATCCGGCGGCATGCAGCAGCGCGTTGCGATTGCCCGCGCCTACGTGCTTGATCCCGCGGTGCTGCTCATGGACGAGCCGTTCGG
>JAFAVH010000351.1 GCA_019242655.1 Methylobacteriaceae bacterium | reverse complement strand
CGGATTGACGACAGCGAGCAGCAGAATCGCGGCAAGCAAAGGCAGCCGCCAGCGCAATTCCGGAAAGCCGCGCGGCGCGGCAAAGGCAGCTGTCGCGTTGCCGGCCGCAGCGAAGAGAGATGCAGCAGCGGCGGCGAGCCCCGCGATCCATAAGATCGCCGTCGGCCCGTTGGCAATGTTCAGAACCAGAAGCACGCCGACGCAGCCAATAGCCGCGCCAATGAGGTCGACACCATAGACGACGCCGATCGGAAATGGGCTGCGCGTCAGCGCCAGACTGACAATCACGCCAGAAAAGAAAAACGGAATGGCGAGAGCGATGGCGAGTTCCGCCCAGGCGAAAAGCGACGTCAGCGAGGCGGTCGAGCTCGTCACCAACGTCATCTGCACGAGCAGCGTGCAAATCGTACTCAACGCGAAATAGAACGCGTTGCGCGCGAGCACATCGTTAAGCTGACTTTCGACGAGTCTTTCGCGGCGCAGATAGACCCACACCGCGCCGGCGGTCAGGCCAAACATGGCGATGCTGATGATGAAGAAAGCGAGATGATACCAGGATGTCACCGAGACAATGCGCGTCTCGATGATCTGCAGCATCAGGGTCGCTGCTGTCGTCGCGAAGACGCCGCCATAGAAGCACAATGCGGTGCGACGGCTCGCGTCAGGAGTCACGGGGGAGTGCAGTGCGGATTCAGCCGGCGATACACGTTTCAACACTGGATTGCGCTATTGTCTTATGGAACGAGCACTGTCGCGCCGGTTGTCTCGCGGCCGGCAAGCGCTTCATGTACCTGCCGCGCCTCGGCGAGCTTGCGCTTCGAATTGATGAGAATCTTCACCTTGCCCGAAGTCACGACATCGAACAGATCTTTCGCCATCTCATCTAGCCATTCGCGCTTGGCAACATGTGTGTTCATCGTCGGCCGTGTCGCATAGAGCGAGCCCTTCTGCTGCAAAAGGTTAATGTTGAACGCATCGATCTGCCCCGAGGACGAGCCGAAGCTCACGAACATGCCGAGCGGCTTCAGGCAATCCAGCGAGCCCGGAAATGTCGTCTTCCCAACGCCGTCATAGACGACATCGCACTTCTCGCCTTTGGTGATCTCGTTGACGCGCTTCACGAAATCCTCGTCGCGATAGTAGATGACGTGATGTGCGCCGGCTTCTTGTGCGAGCTTGCCCTTCTCCTTCGATCCGACCGTACCTATGACGGTAGCGCCGAGCGCTTTCGCCCATTGGCAGACGATAAGGCCGACGCCGCCCGCCGCCGCATGGAAGAGGATCGTGTCGCCGGCTTTCACCTTGTAAGTCCGGCGCAGGAGATATTGCGCGGTGAGACCTTTGAGCATCATCGCCGCGGCGGTCTCGTAGGAGATCGCGTCCGGCAGCTTGACGAGAAGATTTGTGCCCATGTTGCGCTCTTCGGCGTAGCCGCCAAGCGCACCGGCATAGGCGACCCGGTCGCCCACCTTGAAATCCTTCACGCCTTCGCCGACCTGCGTGATCTCGCCGGCGCCTTCGTTGCCGAGCGTGAACGGCGTCTGGGTCGGATAAAGTCCTGAGCGGATATAGATGTCGATGTAGTTGACGCCGATCGCGTGCTGCTTGATGCGCACCTGACCCGGGCCGGGCGGCGGCACGGTCATGTCTTCATAGGACATGACATCCGGCCCGCCGGTCTTGTGGATGACGATCGCCTTCACCATGAATGCTTCCTCTTACGCGTGATCGATTGCCTTGATGGCGCTGCGTCCGGCATAAAGCGCTTGTGTGCCCAACTCTTCCTCGATGCGGATCAGCTGATTGTATTTTGCGAGCCGGTCGGAGCGCGCCAGCGATCCGGTCTTGATCTGCCCGCAATTCGTCGCGACTGCAAGGTCGGCGATAGTTGCATCTTCAGTCTCGCCGGAGCGATGCGACATGACGGCGGTGTAGCCGGCGCGATGGGCCATGTCGACTGCAGCGAGCGTTTCAGTGAGCGTGCCGATCTGATTGACTTTGATGAGAATCGAGTTGGCGACGTGCTTCTTGATGCCTTGCGATAAGCGCTCGACATTGGTGACGAACACATCGTCGCCAACGAGCTGACATTTATTCCCGAGCTTCTCGGTCAGTAATTTCCACCCGTCCCAATCGTCTTCGGACATGCCGTCCTCGATCGTGACGATGGGAAAGGTTTTGACAAGGCTCGCGAGATAGTCGGCCTGCTCTTCCTTTTTGCGCGTCTTGCCCTCTCCTTCATAGACATAAGAGCCTTTCTTGAAGAATTCCGTCGCGGCGCAATCGAGCCCGATGGCAAGATCTTCACCCGCCGTGTAGCCGGCGCTCTCGATCGCCTTCAAAATGAAATCGAGCGCCGCTTCCGCCGACGGCAGGTTCGGCGCAAAGCCGCCCTCGTCGCCCACATTGGTGTTATGCCCGGCCGACTTCAGCGCGCCTTTGAGCGTCTGGAAGACCTCCGAACCCCAGCGGACCGCTTCCTTCAGCGACGATGCGCCAACCGGCAGGATCATGAATTCCTGAAAATCGATCGGGTTGTCGGCATGCGCGCCGCCGTTGACGATGTTCATCATCGGCACCGGCAGCACGCGCGCCGAGGTGCCGCCGACGTAGCGGTAGAGCGGCAGGCTCGCTGCCTCCGATGCAGCCTTCGCCACCGCCAGCGAGACGCCGAGAATGGCATTGGCGCCAAGCCGCGCCTTGTTGGGCGTGCCGTCGAGACGCCGCATCGCGTCGTCGATCGCGACCTGATCCTCGGCTTCCATACCCGAGAGCGCTTCGAGGATGTCGCGATTGACGCTGCGCACCGCCTTCTCGACGCCTTTACCGCCGTAGCGGCGCTTGTCGCCGTCGCGCAGCTCGACGGCCTCGTGTGCGCCAGTCGAGGCGCCGGAGGGAACGGCGGCGCGGCCCATCGAGCCGTCGTCGAGCACGACGTCGACCTCCACCGTCGGATTGCCGCGGCTGTCCAAAATCTCGCGGGCGATGATGTCGACGATCTCTGTCAATTCGGACTCCGGCAGGGGCAAATCCGCCAGGGGCGGTGAGCGGCGACCTCTTTACGATGAGCAGCGTGACCGGGAAAGACCCGCTTGTGCGGCCCTGCAATCCGGCTTACGGGCGACTATGCCGAAGAGCCATACCGGCCCCGACCTGCTTGGCAAGCAGGTCAATGTGCCGACTTCGCCTGAAGAGGCGGAACTCGACCGCGTCGAGAACCCGCATCCGGACGTGCGCTATCTCGCGCGTTTCACCGCGCCCGAATTTACCTCGCTTTGCCCGGTGACCGGTCAGCCGGACTTCGCCCACCTCATCATCGATTATGTGCCGGGAAAATGGCTGCTCGAATCGAAATCGCTGAAGCTTTATCTCTTCTCATTCCGCAATCACGGCGCGTTCCACGAGGATTGCACGGTGCGGATCGGCAAGGATCTATCCGCCCTGCTCGATCCGGTTTGGTTCCGCATCGGCGGATATTGGTATCCGCGCGGCGGCATTCCGATCGATGTTTTCTGGCAAACCGGCGACCCGCCTGCGGGCGTGTGGGTGCCGGATCAGGGCGTGCCGCCGTATAGAGGGCGGGGTTAGGCGGCGATCTCTTCGACGCCGATCACAAGGCGCCGACCCAGAGCTTCGAGAGCTTGGATCAACGCTGGCAATTTCGTCGCATGATTTGGATCGAGGATACGGCGAACCTCCCGCCCATCCTTGCCAAGACGCGAGGCGAGTTCGCCCTGCGTGATTTGCGCTGTCTTGAACGCCTCGATGACGGCAAGTTTAGCGGCGACTTCCGGCTCGACAGTGATCGCGACAACATCCCTCCGACGCTTTGAACCTTTCGGAAGAGGCCTACCCTGCTCCAAATATGTCAGTAGCACCATACCAAGTGCCTCAGCCGCCATATTTCTTGCATCAGCCTCATTTCTTCCCTGCGTAATTGCCTCGGGAACATCGGGAAAACTCACGACAAAGCCCGATTTCGCTCCTCGCTCGAACAGGGCCGCATATGTGTAGGTCTGCATCAGCCTATTCCATTGCTCAAGTAAGGTTCAGCGCCTTCCTGATTTTCGCAGCCGTTTTGGGATCGATCTCGCGGCTGGGCAGCGTCGTGAACTTATCGCCAACGAACACCATTGCATGACCACCCTTCCCCTTCCGCTTATCCACACGGAACGTCAGGCCTCTGCTCTTCGCTGCTTCGCGCAGTTCAGCGATGAAACGATCGCGCTTGTCCACGACTTTCCAAAGAATAGGACAAAAATGTCCTTGCTGCAATCATTTGTTTCAGCTGCCGCGCTTCAATTCCTCAATCAGTGCCATTGCTGCGGCGGGCGCGCGCTCCTTCGCGCCGCTGATCACATAGACAAAGCAATCTCGTGGGATCTCGAGCGGCCTCTCTGCGGCGACAACCGGTAGATCGTCGGGTACACCACCAACCGCCCATTGCTTGATGCGTTGCGCCCATTTCGTGATCCCCGCCGGCGCGTATCCCTTAGGCTCATCAGACTGCGATTCCTGCAGGCGCAAATAAATGAACTCGCCTGTCACGTCATAAAGCTCGGCGTATTTTGCCGAATGCGCAAAGACGGTCGCGGCGCCATATTTTCGCGCGAGTGCAATAAATCCGGGATCGCGAAAGCTTGCATGTCGCGCTTCAATCGCGTGGCGCAAGCGGCGCCCGCCGCTCTCACGCGGCAAATAGGCGAGAAACGCCTCGATCTCATCCGCGTTGAATCGCTTCGTAGGCGCAAGCTGCCACAGAATCGGACCAAGCCTGTTGCCGAGTTCCAGCGGGCCTGTTTCGATGAAACGATCGATCGCCGACTTCGCCTCCGACAAATCCTTGCGGTTCGTCGTGACGCGATGCGCCTTCAGCGAAAAAACGAAATCCTCAGGCGTCTCATCAGCCCATTTGCGGAAGGTTGCCGGCGATTGCCCGCGATAAAACGTGCCGTTGATCTCGATTGAGGTGAGTTGCCGGCTTGCATATTCGAGCTCGCGCGTCTTCGGCAGATCAGGCGGATAAAAGGTTTCGCGCCACGGCTCGTAAGTCCATCCGCCAATGCCGACGCGAATTTGAGACAAGCGGCGCTCAATCGCGCTTCTGCAGATGCGCCTGTAAATATGCAAGCGCCATCTGCCGGTCGGGATCGCTCGACGCGCTGATCGCGCTCTCATAGAGGTCGACGATCCACTGATCGCCGCTCCCCGTCGCGGCGTCGCGGGCAAGCGTCAGCCACATGAGTCCGCGCGCCCGCTGGCGCATAACGCCGTCGTTGCCATTGAACAGCATTTGTCCAAGTATTGCCTGCGCCGGAGTATTGCCCTTCTCCGCGGCAAGGCTCAACCAGCGGGCAGCCTGACGCGTATCCCTGGCAACCCCGGGAACACCATCGAGATACAAGCGGCCGAGATTGTATTGTGCATTGGCGTCGCCGAAATTCGTGGCGGCGTAGTGGAACATTTCGATCGCACGATCCGGGTTAGGCTTCACGCCGGAATCGGCAATGCCGTTCAGATTGTATACGCCGAGCGCGACAAAGGCGCTGGAGATGATGGCCGTCTCGCGGCCGGCTACGTCGTCGTCATTATAACCGGCGACGATCTGCGAGAAATAATGGTACGCTTTGAGGTCGTCGCGCGTGACGCCGTCGCCGTCGGCATACATGCGGCCGAGCTTCCAGCGCGCCAGCGGTTCGCCGCCTTCGGCCGCGAATTGCAGTGCGTCGACCGAATTCCTGGCATTGCCCGAACGGTAGGAGTCGAGACCCTCGCGCAGCGCCTGCCGCGGGTTTTTGAAGATCGGCAGGGGCTTTGTTGACATCGCCGCAGTTTCCGGGCCGTCGAGCGCCAATGTCGGCGCGCTCGCGACTGCGGGCGCGAGGATCAGGAACCCGGCGAGTGCCAATCCCTTAGATATCGGCATAGACGTTTGTCTCACCTTGCGCCCCAGGATGCGTGACCGCGCCGGAGACCGCCGGCCCGACCGTTTGCGCGTATTTCCACAGCGTGCCGGAGCCGAAATTGGATTTCGGCGGAGTCCAAGCTTTCTTACGCTCGGCAAGTTCCGCATCGCTCAAAGCGACATTTAAAATTCCGCGGATCGCATCGATTTCGATCATGTCGCCGTCGCGCAGCAGCGCGATCGGCCCGCCGACCGCCGCCTCCGGTCCGACATGGCCAATGCAGAAGCCGCGTGTCGCACCGGAGAAGCGGCCATCGGTGATGAGAGCGACCTTGTCGCCCATGCCCTGCCCGTAGAGCGCCGCCGTCGTCGCCAGCATTTCACGCATGCCGGGGCCTCCTCTGGGACCCTCGTAGCGAATGACCAGAACTTCGCCTTCCTTGTAGGTGCGTTTCGACACAGCTTCGAAAGCCGCCTCTTCCGTGTCGAAGCAGCGCGCCCGTCCTTTGAAGGTCAGCTTGTCCTGCGACATGCCGGCGACCTTCACGATCGCGCCTTCAGGCGCGAGGTTGCCTTTGAGTCCCACGACGCCGCCGGTCTTGGTGATCGGGTTGGAGGCAGGGCGCACGACGTCCTGCTTATCGTTCCACTTCACCGAGGCGAGGTTCTCGGCGATGGAGCGGCCGGTGACGGTCAGGCAGTCGCCGTGAAGGAAACCTTCGTCGAGAAGCGTCTTCATGAGAAGCGGAATGCCGCCCGCCTCGAACATGTCCTTGGCGACGTAGCGCCCGCCCGGCTTCAAGTCGGCGATGTAAGGCGTGCGCTTGAAGATTTCGGCGACGTGAAAAAGGTCGAAATCGATGCCC
>JAFAVH010000316.1 GCA_019242655.1 Methylobacteriaceae bacterium | reverse complement strand
TCGAACGGTCGACCTCGCGCATCAAGGTGAGCTTGTGCTGCACCAAGGGATGATCGACGACGATAACACCTTCCAAATTCGCCCCCCTCAAAACACCGTGCCGTCGCTGACGATTTTCAGCGGCGGCGAACCGTCAGCGCGCTTTTCGCGCGCGATGCGCCGGCCCGCCAACCATGTGCCGCCTTCGAGCACGCAAGCAAGCGGCAGACGCGCTGCATCGAGTTCGAGCCGCGCGCGCACGCGTCCCGCGATGTCGTCGAGCAGTGCGACTGTAAGCACGCGCCACTCGACAATGAAGAGCGAATCGACATTGTGAGTTTCGCCGAGCGCGGAAGCATCGATTGGAACGAGCGCGCCGAGATCGACGAAGAGGCCGCCGTTGCGATATTCCGGCAGGCCGGTCAGCGCATCGATGCCAGTCACCTCGATGCCGGCGGCTTGCAGCGGCTCGATCAAGGAATAAGCGAGCCATTGCGACAGCTTGTGGAACGGCACGAGACCGCTCGTCTCGTCATCCGTCAGCAATGCGGGATGTCGCCAGGTATCGCCGAGCGGAATGCCGCCGAGCGACAATCGCGATGGCCAGACCGGCCCGAGATGGCGCAACAAGGCATTCAGGACGGCATCGGCGCCGATGCTGCCGCTGACCTGTGCGGCAAGATGATCGAACAATCCGCCCGGACGCGCGTCATCTTTTCGCGCGAATATATCAGGCGCATCGAGACACGCGCGGCCAAGGGCGTTGAGGAGCGCGGCGCGTGATTCGAGACCGACGAGTGGGTTCGTTTCGGAGACCTGGAAGCCACGGCGAAGATCGTCCGCGCTCAAATCGCGCAGGCGTTCCGCATCGGCGCGCAACGGATCGTTCGCATCGGACGAGAACGCGCCCGCCGCGAACATATCGAGCGACGCGATCGCGAGTCCTTCGGAACGCGTCAGCACCGAGCCGCGCGCATCTTTGTAGCGCCAGTCAGGTCCGGCGCCGGCGTCGAGCAGCACGCTGACGATGACGAGATCGAACGCCCCGCGCGCCTGCTCCGCCGTATCTTTCCACCGCGCTTTCGCTTGCAAGGCGGCCCAGCGATCATGCCCGCCGACCGTGAAATGACGCCAGCGCGCGTGAAACGGGATGTTCAGCAGCGGATAATTGTCGAAGATCG
The DNA here is from genome assembly GCA_019242655.1 of Methylobacteriaceae bacterium. Classification (GTDB taxonomy): domain Bacteria; phylum Pseudomonadota; class Alphaproteobacteria; order Rhizobiales; family Beijerinckiaceae; genus JAFASC01. Next base: position 13,850 of record JAFAVH010000316.1, on the reverse strand, counting down.
TCGCGACGACGTAATCGGCAACCGCTTCGAGCCGCGACGCGTCGATGCGCCAATGCTGCAACTTGCCTTGCTCGCACAGCGCCCGAATGCGAAGCGCACGCTCGCGCACCGCGCGCGCGCTGAGCAGGGAAAGCGCTTGATCGCGAAGCGGCGTTGCGACCGCCTGCACGGCTCAATATTTCTCCAGCGCGCGGCCGCTCGTGCGCTGGAGATCGGCGGCGTTCGGCTTGTGGCCGGTCGAGAAATATCCCGCGGCCTTTTTGGCTTCGATTTCGACCGAGGCATCGGGCGGGATGAGCCAATCGGGAATCGGCACGCGCTCGACGATTTCGATACCGGTCTTCACGATCGCATCGTATTTCATGTTGCTCATCGACACGAAGCGGTCGATGCGCGTCACGCCGAGCCAATGCAAGACGTCGGGCATCAGCTCCTGGAAGCGCGCGTCCTGCACGCCGGCGACGCATTCGGTGCGCTCGAAATAAGTCGCGGCGGTGTCGCCGCCTTCCTGCCGCTTGCGCGCATTGTAGACGAGGAACTTCGTCACTTCGCCGAGTGCGCGGCCTTCCTTGCGATTGTACACGATGAGCCCGACGCCACCTTTCTGCGCGGCCCCGACGCATTCCTCGATGCCGTGCGTCAGATACGGCCGGCAGGTGCAGATGTCTGAGCCGAACACGTCGGAGCCGTTGCATTCGTCATGCACGCGGCAGGTCAGCCGCGAACGGCCTTCCGCCAGATCACGCACGTCGCCGAAGACGTAAGCGGTGGCGCCGCCGATCGGCGGCAGGAAGACGCTGAGGTCGGGCCGCGTCACCAATTCGGGATACATGCCGCCGGTCTGCTCGAACAGCGTGCGGCGCAGGCGTGTCTCGTCGATGCCGAAACGATGCGCGATGCCGGGCAGATACCAGACCGAATCGATGGCGATCTTGGTGACGGCGATGTCGCCGGACGCATGCAGGATCGTGCCGTCCGGTTCGAGCCGGCGCAGCCGCATCGCCTCGCCGATCTCGGGCAAGTTGAGCCGCGCCTTAGTGACGGCGATGGTCGGCCGGATGTCGAGACCTTCGGCGATCTCGCGCGCGAAGACCTCCTGCGCGATGTGCCCGAACGGATCGAGCGCAACAATGCGGTCCCTCGCGAACCATTCCGGATAGGGCCCGATCTTCAGCGCCGGGCTCGTATTGGTGAGGTCGGGCTTTGCCAGCGGATTGAGCGCGCCAGCCGACACCGCCAGCGCGCGATAGAGGCCATAAGCGCCGCCATGCGAGCCGATGACGTTGCGCTCGCCCTGGCGCGTCACCGTGCCGATGACCGGCCCACGTTCCTCGGCCGTGGCGGCGCCCCAGTGAATGGGCCGCAGGCCCGGCTCGGGATGCGAGGTCAGCCGGATATGCCCAGTCTTGTTCGGCGTGTTCATCTCATCCGCGGGGTCGGCCCTGAATCGCAAAGGCCCTCCCGACCGGAAGGGCCTCCAATGTCGCACAACTGAGGCTATGCTGATCCGAGCTTGGGTCCGCGTCAACCAGCCTGGTCCGCCACTCCTCTTACATAAGGGTCCTTCATGACAGCGCAATTTACCGAGCGGCAGCTCAGGGTGAACGGCATCGACATGCATGTCACGGAGCAAGGAACCGGGCCGCTCGTCATCCTCTGCCACGGTTGGCCTGAACTCTCGTACTCCTGGCGCCATCAGCTGCCGGCGATCGCGGAAGCCGGTTTTCATGCGGTCGCGCCCGATATGCGCGGCTATGGCGGGACCAGCGCGCCGAAGGACATCGGCGAGTACACGATCTTCCACTTGACGGGCGACATTATCGAGCTCGTCGCCGCACTCGGCGAGAAACAGGCAATCGTGATCGGCCACGATTGGGGCGCGCCGGTTGCCTGGCATTGCGCCATGTTTCGGCCGGATGTGTTTACGGCGGTGATCGGTTTGAGCGTGCCGCCGCGACCGCGCGGACCGGCGAGGCCGCTCGGCATGCTTCGCAAAAGCGGGCTCGAGCGCTTCTACTGGATCTACTTTCAGGATCCCGGCGTCGCGGAGGCAGAGTTCGAAGCCGACCCTGTCATGACCTTCCGCAAGCTCTTCTATCCAAGAGCAAGCGAGGCTCTGCGCGGTACCGGCGGCGGGCTTAATCTAAAGCCCGGTGAAGGTTTCTTGTCGCTGGTCAAGCCGGCGGACCAGATGCCGGAATGGCTCAGCGAAGGCGATGTCAGGCGTTTCGCGACCACGTTCCGCCGCACCGGCTTTCGCGGCGGCCTGAACTGGTACCGCAATATCGATCGCAATTGGGACCTCACCGCTCCCTGGCAGGGCGCGGTGATCACGCAGCCGGCTTTGTTCATCGCTGGCACGCATGATGCCGTTATCCGCGGCGTCATCGGCGAGCGGGCGCTCGCCGAGATCGAGCGCATGGTGCCGAACATCAAGGGCAAAGTCTTGATCGAAGGCGCCGGTCATTGGGTGCAGCAGGAGCGCCCGGCCGAAGTCAACACGGCGATCGTGGAGTTTCTGAAGGCGCACGCGAAGTGAGCGATGTCGTTGCAAGGCGTGAAACGACGAAGCAATGACCATCACCATTACCGCCTTTGAACGGTCGCCGGATGGCGGCAAGGGGCTTGCGCGTGACACGCGCGTTCGCTGGGCGCTCGAGGAAGTGGGAGCGCCCTACGAGGTTCGCCTTGTTTCGTTCGCTGCGATGAAAGAGCCCGCGCATCTGGCGCTTCATCCGTTCGGTCAAATTCCAACCTATGAGGAGGGCGATCTCGTCCTGTTCGAAACAGGCGCGATCGTGTTTCGCATCGCCGAGCGCCATGCGGGGCTGCTACCGGACGATGCGAACGCCCGGGCGCGCGCGATCACATGGATGTTCGCCGCGCTCAACACGGTGGAGCCGCCGATCCTGGAACTTGCACCAAATTGCTTGAGGGCGACAAGCCCTGGCGTGACGAGCGTTTGCCGCTGATCGAAGATCGCGTCCGCGCCCGGCTTCAACAACTTTCCGCACGCCTCAGCGATGTCGATTGGCTCGACGGCGCGTTCAGTGCGGGCGATCTGATGATGGTGTCGGTACTACTCAGGGTGAGATCATCGGGCATCCTCGACGAATACCCGAACCTCGCCGCCTATGTCGCGCGCGGCGAAGCGCGGCCCGCGTATAAGCGGGCGTTCGCCGCGCAATTGGCTGTCAACACCGGCAACCACGTGGCTGATTAGGCAAATCTGGACCCCTTCACCGGACGCGCGGCGTGATCCGGGGCCCGGGGCAGACGCGTTTGCCCCTGGATTGCTTCGCTTCGCTCGCAATGACGGCTAATGCTTACGCCGTGATGCGCTCGTCGGCGTCGGTCGGTTCGCGCAGCACGTAGCCGCGGCCCCACACCGTCTCGATGTAATTGCGGCCCTGGCTCGCATTGGCGAGCTTCTTCCTGAGCTTGCAGATGAAGACGTCGATGATCTTCAGCTCCGGCTCGTCCATGCCGCCATATAGGTGGTTTAAGAACATCTCTTTGGTGAGCGTCGTGCCTTTGCGCAGCGAAAGCAGCTCGAGCATCTGGTATTCTTTGCCGGTCAGATGCACGCGCGCGCCGCCGACCTCGACCGTCTTCTGATCGAGATTGACGGTGAGATCGCCGGTCGTGATGACCGACTGCGCGTGACCCTTCGATCGGCGCACGATCGCATGGATGCGGGCGACGAGCTCGTCCTTGTGGAAGGGTTTCGTCAGGTAATCGTCGGCGCCGAAGCCGAGGCCTTTGACCTTGTCCTCGATGCCGGCAAGGCCGGAGAGAATGAGGATCGGCGTCTTCACCTTGGCGACGCGCAGCGTGCGCAGAACCTCGTAGCCCGACATATCGGGGAGGTTCAGGTCGAGAAGGATGATGTCGTAGTCATAGAGCTTGCCGAGATCGATGCCTTCCTCGCCGAGATCCGTCGTGTAGACGTTAAAATTCTCGGACTTCAGCATCAACTCGATGCTCTGCGCGGTCGCGCGGTCATCTTCGATCAGTAAAACGCGCATGTGAGGTCCCCACCCTTGCCCCGCAATTTCCCAAGGCGGCGCTTCGCCGTTCTTCGGGTCCTGGCTGGGCGGCCCACGTCCTGAGGCAAACGCGACGGAATTCGATTTCGTAAGGTTACCGAGAATTGGTTAACAATCTCTGAGCCCTGCGGCGGAGTCCTATGCCAAAAGTTTATCAAAAGGACACAGGACATCCGGACCTGACGTGGGTTCAAAGTTCTACGCGAAGCACCTCTGCCCAAATTGTTAACGCTGAATCTTAACCGAAGCTTACGCTTTGCTTGGCCGTGTCGCGGACCCGCGCTCAAGCCGGCGCATTTCCGCCTTTTTCTTTTCCCGCGAGCACGCTCGTAAGGAAGCAGCAACCTCCCTCAGCCATCCTCGCACTGTCTCGCGGATGGTTCAGAAGTGTTGGGTGATGTGATCCAGCGTCCTGGAGTGGAGTGAAATGAAGTCGCGGGATACTCTTATTCGGCTGAAGCGCTTCCAGGTTGACGAGAAGCGCCGGCGGGTCAGCCAGATCGAAGCGATGATCACCGAATTCGTCCGCATGGCGGCCGATCTCGATCGCGAAATCCTCGCCGAGGAACAACGGGCCGGCATTTCCGACCCGAGCCACTTCGCCTATCCGACCTATGCGCGTGCGGCACGCTCGCGGCGCGACAATCTCAAGAACTCGACCGCGGAACTGCGCGGCCAGCTCGAAGAAGCCAAGGCCCGGCTCGACGAGGCGATCGCCGAGCACGCCAAAGTGCAGACGATCGACGGCCGCGAGAAGGGATCGCTCGTCGACACGGTGCGCGAACCCTTCCAGCAATTGCAGTCGCTCGGAATCGCGCGCGCCTGACCTTCGCGGCCGCGGCCGGCCGATTGGCCGCGGCGTTCGAACTTTCCTAAGATCGCGCCTTGCCCCGCCAGCGGGCTAGCAAGGAGCGATCGCGATGGACGGATCGGCACAAGCGGCAACAGCCAACACGTCCGCGCCCGTTCCTCCAGCGCACGCCGGCAGCGAGGCCGAACTCCTTTTTGCAGCGCAGAAGCGCGCTTTCGCGGAAGCGGGCCCGCCTGGCGCCACGCGCCGCCGCGCGCTCCTGGAGCGGCTCGAGAAAGCGCTGCTCTCCTACCGCGCAGAGATCGCCCGGGCGATTTCCGAAGACTTCGGCCATCGCTCCAGCGACGAGACCGAGCTCCTCGAACTCGTGCCCTCGATCAAGGCGATCCGGCACGCGCGAAGCCATCTTGGGCGCTGGATGCGGCCAGAGCGGCGGCGCGTCGCACTGACGATGCAGCCGGCGAAAGCCTGGGTCGAATATCAGCCGCTCGGCGTGATCGGCATCATCTCGCCGTGGAACTATCCGCTGTTCCTCGCCGCATCGCCGCTCGCCGACGCGCTTGCGGCGGGCAACCGCGCGATGATCAAGCCGTCGGAGCTGACGCCGCGATTCGCGAACCTCATTAAGGGCATCGTCACCGAAGCCTTCGATCCGGCCGACGTCGCGGTTGTCACCGGCGGACCTGACATTGCCGAGGCGTTCAGCAGATTGCCCTTCGATCACCTGCTCTTTACCGGCTCGACATCCGTCGGCCGCAAGGTGATGCAGGCGGCCGCCGCGAATCTGACGCCGGTGACGCTCGAACTCGGCGGCAAGTCGCCGGTCGTCGTCTGCCCGGATTATCCGACCGCGAAAGCCGCGCGCGACATCGCCTTCGGCAAATTCGTCAATGCCGGGCAGACCTGCATCGCGCCGGATTACGTGCTCGCGCCGGCCTCGCGCGCGATGGAGCTGGCGCAAGCGATCCTCACCGAAGCGAAGCGGCTTTATCCGCGCATATCGGACAATCCCGATTACACATCGATCGTCAGCGACCGGTACTATCAGCGTCTGTCGAATGCGATCGAGGAAGCGCGCGGTAGCGGTGCGACTGTGCTGAGCGCCGCCGAAGACGAGACGGGCAACGCCCGCAAGATCGCGCCGACGATCGTTATCGATCCGCCGCGCGACTCGCTTCTCATGCGCGAGGAGATTTTCGGGCCGGTTCTGCCGATCGTCTCCTCCGATTCGCTTGACGACGCGCTCACCATCATCAACGAGAAGGATCGTCCGCTGGCGCTTTACGTGCTGACGAACAGCGAGGCCAATCGCCGCAAAATCCTGGGCCGGACGATTTCCGGCGGGGTGACGCTCAACGGCACGATCCTCCATGTCGCGCAAAACGATCTGCCGTTCGGCGGCGTCGGGCCGAGCGGCATGGGCGCCTATCACGGCTTCGACGGCTTCAAGCGCTTCAGCCATGCGCGCGCGATTCACAAGGTCGGCTTCATGAACGGCTTCGAGCGGCTCGCGCCGCCTTATGGCAAGCTGCAGAAGATGGCAGTGGATTTTTTGTTGGGGCGGTGAACGTTACCACCTTCCCGGACGCGCGATCCGGGACCCAGAGCAAATGCTGCAAAGTAAAACGCCTCTGCCCCTGGACCCCGGATCGCATTGCGCTTCGCTTCATGCGTCCGGGGAATGGTGCGTGCGATTCTTATGCGGTCTCCACGATCGCCACCGCCTGCCCCTCCTCCACCATCTCATTGAGCTTCACCAGAATCGATTTGACGACGCCGCCTTTCTCGGAAGACGCGCCGATTTCCATCTTCATCGCCTCGACGAGCACGACGTCCTCACCCGCGCCGACCTTCGCGCCTGGCTCGACGGGAATGGCGCAAACGCGTCCGGCGACTTCCGTGACGATTCTTTCTTCGGCCATGCCGCCCGGCTCCCGTCATTGCACCGTCTTGCTATAAAGCAGGCGACGGAAACGCGTCGAGGAGAGAGAGCATGAATTGGCAGCCGGAGCTCGAGGAGCTCAGGCGCCGCGAGGCGCTGGCGCGCGAGATGGGCGGCGCCGACAAAGTGAAGCGCCAGCACGAAGGCGGCCGGCTTACCGTGCGCGAGCGCGTCGACCGGCTCGTCGACAAAGGCAGTTTCCGCGAGATCGGCGCGATTTCCGGCGTTGCCGAATACGATTCGTCGAACGAACTGAAAGGCCTCACGCCGGCGAATTGCGTTTTCGGCCGCGCGCAGATCGACGGGCGCACCGTCGTTGTCGTTGGTGACGATTTCACCGTGCGCGGCGGCTCTGCAGATGCGGCGATCCACGCAAAGCCGCTGATGGCGGAAGATATCGCGCGCGAATTCCGTCTGCCGATCGTCCGCGTCATCGAAGGTTCGGGCGGCGGCGGCTCGGTGAAGACGATCGAGACGGACGGCCGCGCCAACCTGCCCGGACAAGTCGGGCAGACGCGCGGCTTCTATATGATGACGGCGAATCTTTCGGCCGTGCCGGTCGTCGGATTGGGCTTGGGCTCGGTTGCCGGTCTCGGTGCGGCGCGGCTTGCGTCGACGCATTATTCGGTGATGACGAAGAACTCGGCGATGTTCGTTGCCGGACCGCCGGTCGTCGCCCGGCTCGGGCAGGATCTCGGCAAGCAGGAACTCGGCGGCTGGCAAATTCAGACGCGCAGCGGCGCGATCGATCACGCCGTCGACATGGAGGACGAGGCCTTCGCCGCCGCGCGGCGCTTTCTCTCGTATATGCCGTCCTCGACTTACGAGCTGCCGCCGACGCTGCCGTGCGATGACGATCCGAACCGGCGCGACGACAGCCTCATGAACGCCGTGCCGCGCGACCGCCGGAAAGTCTACAAGATGCGGCCGATCATCGAGGCGATCGTCGACGAGGGCTCGTTCTTCGAGATGGGCCAGATGTTCGGCCGCTCAATCATTACCGGCTTTGCGCGTTTCGATGGACGCGCCGTCGCGCTGCTTGCGAGCGATCCCTTTCACTATGGCGGCGCGTGGTCGGCGGAAGCGTGCCAGAAGATCGTGCGCTTCGTCGACCTTGCCGAGACGTTCCACTTCCCGGTCGTTTATCTTGCGGACTGTCCCGGCTTTATGATCGGGCTCGAGGCGGAAAAGTCCGCAACGATTCGCCACGGCGTGCGCGCGATGGCGGCGCTCAATCAAACGAAGACGCCGTGGTGCACAATGATCATCCGCAACGCCTACGGCGTCGCCGGCGCCGCGCACCAGCCGGCGGGTCGTTTGTCGCTGCGATATGCGTGGCTCTCGGCAAGCTGGGGTTCGCTGCCGCTCGAAGGCGGCATCGAAGCGGCCTATCGCGCCGACATCGATGCGGCCGACGACGCGCAGGCGAAGCTTGCCGAAATCGAAGATCGCCTGAACAAATTGCGTTCGCCGTTCCGCACGGCGGAGAAATTCTGGGTCGAAGAGATCATCGATCCGCGCGAGACGCGACCGCTCCTATGCGATTTCGCGCGCTTGGCCGAGCCGGTGCGGACGGCCGGCCCGGTGCATTTTTCAATGCGGCCTTAAACTTTCGCCACGCCCCATTCGTCCTTCGCCTGCGCGGCGGTGCGATTGAGATGCACCTTGTTGTCGACGGAGCCGACATTGTCGACATGGATATAGTGATGCTCGCCTTGCGCGGCGCGATCGCTCTTCGTCAGCTTGATGCGCTGGCCTTCGATCTTATCGACGGTGCCGACATGCTGGCCGTCGGAACCGACGATATCCATGTGCTCTTTGATCTTCGCTACATCGACCATCTTGCTCTCCTCGGCTGAGCGCCACTTATCCGCGCCGAGCAAACGATCGCCGTCTTTTCACATATGTTTATGCGGCGATCGTGCCCGGTGGCGGAGAAGGTTAGGGCGCATCACGCAGAAGGAAAGAAGATGAACGAACCTGAGCAGCTCTTTCCGCAGCGAGGATAGAAACTAAGCGGCTTTCGCCATCTCCGTGACCTTCTCCCATGTCGTCGCCATCATGCTCGGGCGCGCATTCATGCGCTCGACCCAAGACACAAGATTGGGATAGCGCTGCACGATTGTCCGGCCCTCCGACGTCATTGCAAATGTCGTCAGTTGCGGTGCGAGCATGAGATCGGCGATCGTTAGGTCGTCTCCCGCCATAAACTGCTGATCGCCGAGAACCCGGCCGATTTCCGCGACGGAAATCTCAGCCTGCGGAATCGCCGCCGCGAGTCTCGCCTCGTCGACAGGCAAACCAAATTTCGGCGCGACAAGTCGCTGGAAGCTGATCGGCGCCGACACCTGCGGCATGAAATACCAATCGGTGATGCCGCAGATCTGATTCATGCGCGCCTCGGCGCGGGGATCGCGCGGCGTGAGTCGCGGTTCCGGCACAACGCGATCAAGATAGCGCAGGATCGCCTGCACTTCGTAAAGCCGGAAGTCGCCGTGATCCATCACGGGGATGCGGCCGAAGGGATGGCGCGCGAGATGTTCCGGGCTTTTATGTGCGCCGAACGGGAGCGCATGCAAACGCCAGTCGCAGCCTTTCTCTTCAAGGCCGAGCAAGGCCGCGCGCACATAGGGGCTTCCCGGAATGCCGTAGATAACGAACTCGCTCATCAGACCTTCTCCTTTTCGCTGTGCGATGGATCGGATGCGTGTTTGGCGCTGAAGCCGGAATAGCGGTTGAGAATCGCCGGCCAGCCGCCGCTGATCTGGGTTTTGATTTTCTCGGCGCTGTCGCCGAAGCGTTCGAGATTGCGGTGCTCGAGCGTGACGAGCGTGCCGGTGCCTTCCGGCCTGAAGACGACCTCGACCTCGGTTTGAAAATTCGGATCAGGCTTCCAGCTGGCATCGATCTGCCAGGCGAGGACCAGACGCGCCGGCGGCTCCCACGCGAGCACTTTCCCCCAGGCGGTCTCGGTGCCGTCTTGCGCACGCTCGAACCAGCGGCCGCCGGCACGCGGCTCCATGACGATCTCCTCCGGCGGTGAGGCGCCGATCGTTTTGTCCTTCGGCCACCAGCGGCCGATGTCGCGCGCAAAAAATTCGAACGCCCGCGCCGGCGGTGCTTTGACGCTCATGCTGCAACGAACCGGTGCGATGCTCATTTTTCTTCCTCGTTATCCGCGTAAGTCTGGAAGGCGCTGAGCGCGTTCGACCAATGTTGATCGAGCCATTCGCGGATCGCGCCGATGCCGCGCGGATCGATGCGATAAATCCGGCGTGTGCCGGCCGATGTCTCGCTGACGAGACCGGCCTCTTTCAGGACCTTGAGATGTTGCGACACGGCCGGACGGCTGACCGGCAGTTTCGCCGCAAGCGCGCCGACCGCTGACGGCCCATTGTTCAGGGCCTCCAAAATTTCGCGGCGGGTCGGATCGGCCAAGACTGAAAGAGCGGCAAGACCCGGGGTTCCGTTCGGCATGACTTACGGTTAGTCTGGACTTACCGATAAGTCAAGTCCTATCCCGACAGAAACGAGCGGCGCTGGCGCTTCGCGGCTTCGCGCCGGAAAATGCTGACAATCTCGACATGCGACGATTGCCGAAACTGATCGACGGGCGTGATGCGTTCGGGCGTGTAGCCGCCGCTGACGAGGATCGCCGCGTCGCGCGCAAATGTTTGCGAATTGCAGGACACCGCGATCGCGAGCGGCACGTACGACATTGCGAGCGCCTGCGCCTGCGCTTCCGCGCCCGCACGCGGCGGATCGAAAATCACGGCATCGAACGGAGCGAGCTCTTGTAGAGCGAGAGGCCGCCGCATCAAGTCGCGCCGCTCTGTTTTCACCGGGCGCAGCGTTGGAGTTCCACGCGCGGCCTGCGACAGCGCGTCGAGCGCCGCCATGTCGCCATCGATCGCGACAATCTCGGCACGCTCGGCAAGCCGCAACGCGAACGTGCCGATGCCGCAGAAGAGATCGGCTATACGTGTTGCGTTCGCGGCGGCTTCCATGACGAGGGCGGCGAGAGTGGCTTCGCCCTTTTCGGTTGCTTGCAGGAACGCGCCGGGCGGCAAATGCACGAGAGCGCGACCGACGCGCAATTGCGCTGGCCTACGCTCGACGATCAGATGCTTATGATCGCTGATGCGCGCGAGATCGAGACGTTCTGCGGCAGCTATCAGGTTTTGCGTATCGCGCTCGCCAAGAGCGCCGGCGCCGCGAATGTCTACATCGAGCCCGGACAAAGTGGCGGTGACCAGGATGTCGAGCGGCTTGCGCAGAGTTGCTAGTTCTTCAGCAATGCCGCGTGCGGCAGGAACGGCCGCCTGCAACGATGGCGCAAACAGCGGACAGAAATCGATCGCAACCAGCTCGTGGCTGCGCGCTTGCATGAAGCCGACATGCGATTGGCCGGCAGAATCGATCCGCGCATGAAATGCCGCGCGGCGGCGCCCCTCGCCATGGGCATCGCTGAGCGACTCGACGGCCGCATTCACGCCGGCGCGCGCAAGCGCATCGGCGACCAATCCGCGTTTCCATTCGCGGTAGGCCGTTTCGCGATAGCCTTGGATCGCGCAACCGCCGCACGTGCCGTAATAAGGACAGAACGGCGCCTCGCGATCGGGCGAGGCCGCGATGACATCGACGATACGGCCCGAGTCGCCGGCGATTTCGGCGCGAATCGTATCGCCGGGAATCGCGTGCGGAACGAAAACCTTGCGGCCGTCGATCTGCGCTACACCCGCGCCGCGCTGACCGAGCCGCTCGATCGTCAGCACGCATGTCGCGCTCACGCGCGATGCGCCCCGATCAGGAATTCGCGATTGCCGTCGCCACCGGCAATCGGTGACGGCTCGATGCCGATCACTTTCCAGCCGAGCGATCCGATCAAAGCGGCGATGCGCTGGCAAATCTGCTCGTGCATGCTTGCGTCCTTGACGACGCCGCCTTTGCGCCGTGCAGCGCCTGCTTCGAATTGCGGCTTGATCAACGCAACGAGCTCGCTGCCGGGTGACGTGAGGCCGAGAACGTGCGGCAGCACCTTGTCAAGACTGATGAAGCTGACATCGCAGGCGATCAGCATCGGCCGGGCCGCATCGAGACCCGCCTTGCGCGCCGTGGCGTCGATCGTCTCGCACGTCAAAGTCCGCGCGTCGGTCTTCTCCAGCGACACAACGCGCGTGTCGCCTGCAAGACTCGGATGCAATTGCCCCTGCCCGACGTCGACCGCGATCACCAAAGCAGCACCGCACGCCAGCAGCACGTGCGTGAAGCCGCCGGTCGACGCGCCGATGTCGAGGCAGAGCCGGCCGGACGGATCGAGCCCGAAAACATCAAGCGCATGCGTGAGCTTCACGCCGCCGCGCGAGACCCAGGGATGCGCCGCGCGCGCCTCGATGCGTGCGGCCGGCGACAGCGCCTCCGCGGCCTTCGCCACTCCCCTTCCGTCCGCCGTGACGAGCCCGGCCTCGATCGCCGCGCGCGCCTTGGCGCGGCTTTCGAACAGGCCGCGCTCGACAAGCGCGACATCGGCGCGGATGCGGGATGGCATTGCCGATCTCCACCCGCGGACCTAGGCTCGTCAACCGACTGAGCCGACGAGGCACGCCATGACGCTCCCGAACGATCCTTCGTACAGCACCCTGCCCCCAGGTCCGCATCCGCTCGGCGGGGTGACCGAGCGCCTACGTCATCGCTGGGGCTGGTTCGTCGGTTTCGGCGCGCTGGCGGCGGTGCTCGGCCTCGCGGCGCTGGGGCTGGTCGTCTCGGCGACGATCGCCTCGGTTCTGACCATCGCCATCTTCATGATCATCACCGGCGGCACCGAAATCGTCATGGGCTTCGGCAGCCAGACCTGGGGCCGCTTCTTCCTCTTCATCCTGCTCGGGCTGCTCTACATTGTCGCGGGCGCGTTCGCGCTCGCCCAGCCGCTACTTGCGGCGGCAGCTCTAACGCTGATGCTCGGCTGGGTCCTGATCGCGACCGGCGCGGTGCGCATCTGGCTCGGCACGCATCTGCCGCCCGGCTCGAAATCGATGATGATTCTGGCCGGGATCGCGACCCTGCTCTTCGGCCTCGTCATCGTCATCGGCTGGCCCGGCAATTCGTTCTTCGTGCTCGGCATCATTCTCGGCCTCGATCTCCTCTTCTATGGCGCGAGCATGATCGCCTTCGGCATGCGGCTGAAGAACGCGTGAACCTGGCGCGGCCTCGGCCGTTGATCGGGACGGCTATTTCGGCCACAAGCGCCCAAGAAAGCGCCAAGAGAGTGCTTTGGAAGCCGCCGGGTCCGGCGGCTTCTTCGCTCAATGGAACAGGTCACGATGGGAAAGTGGGTCTATCGCTTCGGCGGCGGCAACGCCGAAGGCAAGAGCGAGATGCGCAATCTCCTCGGCGGCAAGGGCGCCAACCTCGCCGAGATGGCCAATCTCGGTTTGCCGGTACCCCCCGGCTTCACGATCACGACCGAAGTCTGCACCTATTTCTACGCGCACGACAAAAAGTATCCTGACGAGCTCGCCGGCGAAATCGATGCGGCCCTCGCCCATGTCGGCAAGCTGACTGGCCGCTCATTCGGCGACAACGAGAATCCGCTGCTCGTCTCGGTGCGCTCCGGCGCGCGCGCCTCGATGCCGGGCATGATGGACACCGTGCTCAATCTCGGCCTCAACGACATTACGGTGAAGGCGCTCGCCAAGAGCGCCGACGACGAGCGCTTCGCCTACGATTCCTATCGCCGCTTCATCCAGATGTATTCGGGCGTCGTGCTCGACATCGAACACCACAATTTCGAAGAGGTCCTCGAGCTCCACAAAAGCAATAAAGGCCACGAGCTCGACACGGACCTCACCGCCGCGGAATGGCGCGAGGTGATCGCCGAGTACAAGCAAATCGTCGAGCGCGAGACCGGCAAGCCCTTCCCGCAGGATCCGCGCGAGCAGCTTTGGGGCGCGATCGGCGCGGTGTTCGGATCGTGGATGAACCAGCGCGCAATCACCTATCGCCGTTTGCACAACATTCCCGAGAGCTGGGGCACCGCCGTCAACGTCCA
>JAFAVH010000297.1 GCA_019242655.1 Methylobacteriaceae bacterium | reverse complement strand
CGCCGGTGGCGACGGCACCTTGAATGCGGCCGCTCCCGGCCTGCTGCAAAGCGGATTGCCGTTGGGAATCGTTCCTGCCGGCACCGCGAACGATCTTGCGCGCACGCTTGGCATTCCTGCCGATCCCCTGGCCGCGCTCGATCTGATCGCGCGCGGGGAGGAACGGCGCGTCGACATCGGCCGCGTCAACGATCAGCTATTTTTCAACGTCGCGAGCATCGGGCTCAGCGTGGCGCTCGCTCGCGCGATGTCGCGTGAGACGAAGCGGCGTTTCGGCCGGTTGAGCTACGCGCTCGCGGGGTTGCGCGTCATCACTCGGGCCCGACCTTTCTCCGCGTTGATCGTCAGCGAAGGCGAGGTCGCACGCGTCAAGACGTTTCAGGTCGCGATCGGCAATGGGCGGTATTACGGCGGCGGCAATGCCGTCGAAAAATCGGCGGAAATCGACGACGGCAATCTCGATCTCTACAGCCTGGAAATGGACAAGGTGTGGAAGCTCGCGCGAATGGCGCCGTCCTTTCGTGCCGGCGAACATGGCGCGTTCCGCGAGGTGCGCTCCGTACGCGGCCGCATCTTCGAGATCCACACCTCGCGGCCGCGCCGGGTCAATGCGGACGGCGAGATTCTGACGACGACGCCGGCACGGTTTTCGCTCGTACCGAGGGCGATCCGGGTGTTTGCGCCGCCACCGGCGCAAGGCTAAGACCTCGCACGGAACTCCGGCCAGCGGCGGCACGTTTTTTGTCGCCCAGACAAGGCCCTTTCGGGGAGGCTCTGATGCAAAGCTCCGCTGCGTCCACTCCGTCACACCAAGACTCCCACAGCCTCATCGCCAGCGACAAGGTCGAGGGAACGAAAGTACGGCGCCCCAACGGCCAGACGCTCGGCGAAATCATGCGCGTGATGATCGACAAGCGCACCGGGCAGGTGGCCTACGCGATCATGAGTTTCGGCGGCTTTCTGGGTATTGGATCGGATTTCTATCCGCTGCCGTGGGATCAGCTGACTTACAATCCGAAACTCGACGCCTACGAGCTCGACGTCACCGAGGAGCAATTGCGCAAGGCGCCGAAATTCGCGAAGGGCGCGGCGCCGGACTGGTCGGCGGACGAAGGCAAGCGGATCCGCGACTACTACAATCTACCGATGAGCGGCATGTAGGCGAAGTCAGAAGCCTGGTTTCGGCGGCTCCGCCGGGTTCGGCACGGGCGCGCCGGGATCGATCACGTCGGGATCGCGCACCGGCGGGACCGGCTCGTCGCCAGGCGCCTCGACGGGATAGGGCGAAGGATCGGGATCGGGGATGACCGATGGCGAGGGCGGCGGTACTTCGCCGCCCGGGTTTGGTGTTTGGCCCGGCATGGTGATCTCGGTTTACGAGTGCGGTTAACCGGCGCCGGCCAATTGCGGTTCCGCGAGAAGCGGCGCTATTCCTCGTCGAGCCGCCGCTTCTCGCGCAGGCAGGAACGCGCCATCTCGCCGAGACGCTCGCGCTCCTCGCGTTGCAAGCGGTTTGCGACCGTGCGCGCCCACAAGCCTTGCTCGCGAAGCTCGTCGGCAAGGCAGGTGCAAACCGCGCGGCACGTCGGCTGAGGCTGCCCCGCGCCTTCACACTGGGCGTGGCACGACGACAAGAATCGCGCGTCGGCGGATGCGCCTTGTGGCGGCGCAATCAACGCTAAACCCGCAACCATCCCGAAAAAGAGCGGCTGATGCAGGAGATAGATCGCGAGACTGTGCTGGCCGCCCAATATACCCCCCCGGGAAAGCCAGCTCCGCGGCTGCCAGCGCGCCAGGATATCGCGCAGCGCGAAGCGGTCGCCGATTTTCATCAGTGCGACGCCGCAGAGCAGCACGCCGACCCACGGCAGGATCGGACGGTAGTCGTTGGTGCGCGGCTCGAAGGTCGATATCCCCGTCCACCACCACATGGGCGTATCGAATATCGGTGAGACGAAGACGCGTGGCGCCGCGATCGCAAGCAGCGCCGCGAGTGCCGCCGCCCACCACGGCAGGAACAGGAACGGCAGCGCGATCAGGCTCGCAAGCGCAATGCAATGCAGGATGCCGAAGAAGATGAAGCCCTCCGGAATAAAGATGTAAGTGGCGAAGCTGACCGCGGCCGCCGCGGCGACGATGATTGCGAGATGCCGGCAATAAGTGCGCGCCCGGAATTTCGGCACATGGGCCAGAACGAGACTCGCGCCTGCGATGACGAGGAACGACGATCCGATCGTATCGCCGAAAATCGAGAAAGCGCGTTCGAAGACGATCTGCGAATCGATATAGCCGAAATATGAAAAGTCCCACGTCAGGTGGAAGACGAACATTGCCAGGAGTGCGGCGCCGCGCGCCGCATCGACAAGGGGGATGCGGCCTGCGCGTGCGCGGCGCAACGCACCTAAGCTCAGCACGCGCTTAAGTCGCTCCGGCCGCCGCCGAGGCGAAATGGCTGAAAATCATATCGGGCGCGCTGAGATTGTGCCGCGACTGGGCGCGGCGGCCGGCCCACAGTTCCGTGACAGCGGGCGCACCGGAAAAATTCATGACCGGCGCTTCGTCCCAAGCGGACGCACCTGGTGCGCGCCATGCAACCCGCGTCACATCGGCGACGCGCTCGCTTGTGAACATCGAACGCAGCGACGCGAAGGCTCGCTTGTCGGGCATGGCGCCGGAATAGGTGACATCGAGCTTGATCTCACTCTGGTCGATTCCCGCGAACGCGATCCGTGCCGAGCCGCCGCGCACAAAAGCGATGTCGAAGCTCAACGTCTTCGGATCGAACGCGACCTCCTTAAAGGCGACGAGCGGCCGTTCCTGAGTTTCCACAGGGCCGATCAGGAAGGATGAGCCATAGGCGGTCCAGCGCAAGTTGCCGAAAGGTAGCGGCCGCGCGCGCCAATAGCCGTCACGCGGATAGAAGACGAGCACTTCGGCGGGTTGCCCACGATAATTCATCCATAGCTGAACGAGGTGGAACCCGCGTTCTACACGGTCGCCGATCCGCACCGGCACATCCTGCTCGCGCCAAAAACTTGGATATGTCCAGCCGACAAGCCAGAAATCCGGGGTCGACCAGAGCCGCGCCTCACGCTCCGGGCTCGGGAACGATGCGTCGCCCGACATATTGCACGCCGTCCAATCCGGCTCAGCGCGATCAAGCCCAACCGAGCCGATGTAGGCTGGATGCACGGCGCGCACGCGCATGCGGCGAACATCCGGGGAAAGGAAATCGATCTGCACGTTGTCTTTCTCGGCGCAGACTTCGGGCTCGCTGTGATTGGTCACGGAGACGGCAAGCTCCGCGCCAGCAGCCGTACTGTCGCGCACGCCGAAGAGCGGTGTGGCACCGAGTCCCGCAGTAAACGAACGACGCGTTAGTTTCACTTCGATCTCCGAGCTAATGCCGGCGACTAAGATCATGTGGCGCGGCAAAAGCATAGAACTTTTGTTATTGATATTCGGGCGCGAACCTCGTGCCGGCCTAGCACTACTCCACGCGCACTGTCACCGAATCCGTCGCGCCCCTGGCGTCGATCACCGAGACCCGCGCGAAGCCGGCGCCGTCGGCGATCCAGTTGGCCTGCCGGCGAAGGTCGGGCGCCCCGAGCGGCGCGTCGTTGACGATCCAGGTCAGCGGCGGCACGCCGCCTTGCGCCTTCAGCGCCAGCGAGCTTGCGTCGGGCTGGCTCAAGCCGAGGTCGACGCGCGCGCCGTTCGGCGGAAAGGCGATGCGAAGCGGCGCGTTGTTGGCGGAGGCGAGCACTTTCGGCGCATCCTGACGCAGATGGCGCAGCGGCGGCGGCAGCGTGG
>JAFAVH010000241.1 GCA_019242655.1 Methylobacteriaceae bacterium | reverse complement strand
AGTCGCTGGAGCCGACGAGGTTCGCATTGAGGCCCTCGATCGGCGATGCCTCGACGAGATCGAGAGCTTTTCCCTGCGGAATGCCGTCCGCGATATCGAAGAGAACGATGTCGCCGAGCTCTTTCAGGCCGGCAAGCAGAGCCAACGTGCCGCCGATCTGGCCGGCTCCGATCAATGCGATCTTGGTACGCGCCATCCGTCTTTCCTCGACCTGAAACCGGGCTGCTTGTTCGCCCGCGCCTCTTTGCCTTGACGGTGTTGCCGGTGCAAGCCGCCGGGAGGCCTAATACGCAGCTGGTATACCATATTCCAGAGCGGAGGAAAGTGTCGAAAGCCTCTGCGCTGAGACTTCTTCAAGTTTCGACCACGCCGCTGACGTCAGCTCTTTCCTTGGCGCCGTGCGGCTGCGCCAGATATTCGGGTGAGCGCATTTCGACGAGCCGCGATGCGGTGCGCTCGAATTCGAAAGCTTCGCGGTTATCGCGACCAAGATAAAGGTCCGGCGGCTCGGCGGCGGCGGAGGCAATCAGCTTCACGTGCCTGTCGTAAAGGGCATCGATGAGATTGATGAAGCGCTTCGCTTCGTTGCGCTGACTGCCCTGAATGATGGGGATGCCGTCGAGAATGATCGTGTGAAAGGCGCGCGCGAGTGCGAGAAAGTCGGTCGCACCGAGCGGCTTTTCACAGAGATCGGCAAACGAGAATCGGGCCACATTCGCCGCCGCGGCCGGCACGGCGATCGGATGGCCGAGCACGCGTAAGGTCGTCGGCGTGCCGTGCGCGCGTCCCGTCAGCGTTTCGAATGCCTGCGACAGCGCAGCGCGGGCCCTTTCATCTGCGGGAACATAGTAGACAGACGAGTCTCGCAACTTCTCCAGCCGGAAGTCGGTCCGCGCCTCAAGCCGCACAATCTCCATGTGCCGGCTTAGAAGATCGATGAAAGGAAGAAACAGGGTGCGGTTCAGCCCGTCCTTGTAGAGGTCCTGCGGTGCGACGTTCGAGGTCGCGACAACAACGACCCCCTGCTCGAACAAAGCGGTGAACAGCCGCCCCAGAATCATCGCATCGGCGATGTCAGTGACAGTGAATTCGTCGAAGCAGAGAAGCCAGGCCTCCCTCGCCAGCATCTCGGCAACCGGCGCGATCGGATCGTCGCCGCCGTTTATATGTCCCGCTTTACGCTCCTGCCGCCAAGTGTGGATACGAGCGTGGACGTCGGCCATGAAAGCGTGGAAATGGACGCGGCGCTTGCGCTGCACCGGCGCGGCCTCGAAGAACATGTCCATGAGCATGGATTTGCCGCGGCCGACCGGCCCCCAGATGTAGAGGCCGCGGATCGGTTCGCTACGCGCTGCAAAAAGCCAGCCGAGTGCGCCCGCCTTCTTGGCCGGGCGGTAGCCCCCGAGGCGCGTAGCGAGGGCATCGAGCCTCTCGACAAGCTCTTCCTGAGCGGTATCGCGCTCGAATCGGCCGCTGCGAATCAGGCTCTGATAACGGACGGGCAGGCGCGGCACGAAATCCCCGAAGATCGGTTCGCGCCTCTATCTGCCCATCCGCATTGGCGCAAGCAAAATGCCGCACCGCACACGAATGTGGCGTCGGTCCATGCGACGGGCGTCGCGAGCACCGGCGTTGTTAACGGCCCGGTAATCCCTGATCGGTCAAATTGTAACGACTTGGTAAGGGATCGGGTGCCCTTGGATTGTTGCAACGCAATCACAGACGCGCCCAATTCGCGCCAAACTCAGCCGTTCTCTTGTCCTCGCGCTTGTTGAGCTTAGCCGTTTACGCGCAGACTGATCGGCAGAATGGGAAGAGGTGAATAGGGATGCCTCAGCTTTCGGGATTGAACCTTCTTTCCGGCCTGTCTATCGCCGCTGTTCTGGTCGTTCCCGCTGCCGCCGGCTCCTTCCCAACTCCCACGGCTCCCAATTCTGCGGCGTTTCTGCCCATCACCCAGGTTCTGGTTTTCGGTAAGAACAGCCGCCGTTCAGCGGAAGAATTCGCCGCCGAGGAAAAGCTCAGCGTCAAGGACGTGAAGCGTGCCCATGCCGCGTCGGGCCTCGTCGAATGCGGCGAGGCACATGGCGCCGGCCAACTGACCTTGGTCGGCAACGTCATCACGACGGCTGCCCACGTCTTCTACGATGAGCGGGGCAATCTCCGCGGCGCCAGCTGCACCTTCGCTATCGAGATGGAAGGACGGTCAGTGCGGGTGCCGGTCGATCTCACGTCGATCAAGGCGGGCAGCACCAATCCATACGCGTTTCCGGCTGTGCACGATTGGGCCGTCGCCAAGCTGACCAAATCCGTCGTCGACGTGACGCCGTACCAACTGTCCGATTCCGTGCAGCCGCAGTCGCCGATCGAGTTTGTGGCGCGCGGTCACATCGATTGGGGTGACGGCCGGCGCATGTCGATGGAAGCGTGCTACCTGCACGACCAGCTTTCCGTCGGTAAGGAGGGCACGCGCGAATTCTCGTTCGATTGCGAGACCGGCGACGGCGCCTCAGGCGGCGCGGTGCTTATGGGCGAGGATCAGATGCAGCTCGGCGCCATCCTTGTCGGCTGGCGCTCGAACAAGCCCTACCGCGCCGTGCCGTTCTCGCCGACGCACTATAATTTCGCCGTCTCGATTGAAGGTGCTTTCCGCACCGCTGTACTCGATGCGGCTAAGAAGATGGTTGCCGGCCAGCGCTGAACGGCTGAGCACACGCGGATTGACCAAAAGGCCGGGCCGCGCCCGGTCTTTTTCGTTTCATACCGGCAACAGCTGAGAGGAATTCGAGCTACTCGGCGCGTGTATCTCGCCCAAGCCTTTGACTCGCTGTCTGATCCCACGCCAGAGTTGTCCCAGGTCTGTTCAACTCACCTGCGTACCATGCGTCTCGTTTGCCTGCGCATTCTGGCATTCGGCGCCTGCCTTATCTTCACGGCAGGCGCACAAGCCGGCCCCTGGCTCGAGCCGCCGGGCCAGGGCCAAGTCATTCTTGGCGGCACATTTTCCGATTCGCTGCAGGCTTACGACGCCAACGGCCGCCTCGCGCCGATCTCTTCGTACAAAAAGTTCGAGCTCACCGCATACGCGGAATATGGCGCGATGGAGCAAGTGACGCTTATCGCTACGTCCTCCGTCCTCGATTTTCGCGCGAAGCCCCCTGGAGACAGCTATGCCGGCATGGGCGTCGCCGAAGCCGGCGCTCGCGTGAAAATCTACGAATCTGACGATTGGATTTTCTCAGGCCAGGCCACGTTGCGTGAGGCGACGAACACGCGCTCGCGCGTCTTCCTCGACATGGGCCGTGGCATGCAGGCCGATGCCCGCCTTTTAGTCGGCCGCACCTTCACGTTTCTCGGTTTTCCCGCCTTCTCCGGCCTCGAGATCGGCTATCGCTCGCCGGGCGGTTTCGGCCACGAGGTCCGTGCGGATGCCACGTTTGGGATCAGGCCGCTCGATAACGTCCTCCTACTCCTGCAGACCTTCAACATCAGCGCTATCCACACTTCGCCGCTTTATCCGACGCGCTCGAACAAGCTCGCGGCGAGTGTCGTCTACGATGTTACGCCGAACATCTCCATTCAGGTCGGCGCCATCATCGGCCTGCCCGGCGTGAACATGACGACCGAGCGCGGCGTCATCAGCGCAGTCTGGTATCGTTTCTGAACCATCCTTTCCGGCAATGGACAGAGCCGGGCGAGCCTGTAACATCGCGTGCACTGCCGAAGCCTCGCAAGAAGGCGGCAGGGGCGCCGTGACGGCCGCGACGGGGAGGTTTGTTTGCAATCTGGCGCATCGCGCGATTCCGTAGCCGCGCTCGACACGTTCCCGAAGTGGCTGCGCCATCATGCACAGGTGCGTGGCGCACGCCCCGCAGTTCGGCTGAAGGATCGCGGCATCTGGCGCACGTGGACTTGGACAGAAACGTACGAAAATGTCCGCGCGCTCGCGCATGCTCTGCGCGCGCTCGGCGTTGGCGTCGGCGACAAAGTCGCGATCATCGGGGCAAACCGGCCGGCGCTTTATTGGGGGATTGCCGCGGCGCAATGGCTGCGCGCGGTCCCAGTGCCCGTCTATGCCGACGCTGTCGCCGACGAAATGGCCTACGTCATCGAAAATGCCGACGTGAAGGTCGCGTTAGTGCAGGACCAGGAGCAGGTCGACAAAATCCTGTCGATCGCAACCCGGCTGCCGCAGCTCGCGCACGTTCTCTACGATGAAGAGCGAGGCTTACGCACTTACGATCACACGCGGCTGCACGCGATTGCGGACGTGATGGCGAAGAGCCACGCTGCACTTGCGGATGCCAAGATGGCGGCCGACGTCGACGCCGAGATCGATCGCGGGCAAGCCGACGATGCCTCGATTATGCTTTATACATCCGGCACGACCGGGCGCTC
>JAFAVH010000278.1 GCA_019242655.1 Methylobacteriaceae bacterium | reverse complement strand
CCGAGACGAGCTGCAATGTCGACCTGCCGCGCCTCGCCGCCGTCGGCGATGAGGTCGGCGATGAGCTCGACGTAATCGGCGGCGAGCGCCGAGCGCCGCGCCGCCCGGGCGTGTTGGAAGCTCGAAACATGCTCCTTCACCTCAAGGAGCGGCTGGCGGTCGCTGACGATCATCCCAGGCTCAAGAATAGCCCTTGCAGAGGAGATTGCATAGGCTAATATTTATAGCCAAGGCTATATTCCTTGGCACCTCGCCTCAAGGGAAGCGATGTTGGACCAGGCAATCGCGGATCGAACCACCGAGGGCTCGCCAAACGCCGGCGAGCGGCCGAGCCTCGGTCGGCTCAATGCCAGCGTCGGCGTGCCGAAATCCGGCCATTGGCTGCGCCGGCTTTTCGCCTTCGCCGGCCCCGGCTATCTCATTTCCGTCGGCTACATGGACCCCGGGAATTGGGCGACCGACATCTCCGGCGGCTCGAAATTCGGCTACACCCTGCTCTTCGTCGTCGTTCTCTCGAATGCGATGGCGATCGTGTTGCAGGCCCTGGCCGCGCGGCTCGGGATCGCCACCGATCGCGATCTCGCGCAAGCGTGCCGCGACCATTACTCAAAGCCGGTCAACATCGCGCTTTGGCTCGCATGCGAAGCGGCGATCATCGCCTGCGACCTCGCCGAAGTGATCGGCACCGCGATCGCCCTCAATCTGCTTTTCGGCATTCCGCTCACGCTTGGCGCGATCATCACGGCGGCGGACTCGTTTCTCGTCCTTTATCTGATGCAGCGCGGCTTCCGCACGCTCGAAGCATTCATCGTCGCGCTGCTCATCGTGATTTTCGTCTGCTTCGCAATTCAGATCGGGCTCACCGCACCGAGCGCCGGGGCAGTTCTCGCCGGCCTTATTCCCTCGCCGCAGATCGTTACCAACCCTGCCGCCCTCTATATCGCGATCGGCATACTCGGTGCGACGGTGATGCCGCATAACCTTTATCTGCACTCGGCAATCGTGCAGACCCGCGCCTATCCGCGCGATGAGGCGGGACGCCGCTCCGCAATCGGCTGGGCGGTCGCCGATTCAACGATCGCTCTGATGCTGGCACTTTTTGTCAACGCCGCGATCCTGATCGTCGCCGCCGCGGTGTTTCACGCGAGCGGCCGCACCGACGTCGAGGAGATCGAGCACGCCTACCAGCTGCTGTCGCCGGTCCTCGGCGTCGGCATCGCCTCCACTTTGTTTGCAATCGCCCTGCTCGCCTCCGGCTTAAATTCCACCGTGACGGCGACCCTCGCCGGCCAGATCGTGATGGAAGGTTTCCTGCGGCTGCGGCTGCCCGATTGGGCGCGCCGTCTGGTCACGCGTTGCGTCGCCATCGTGCCGGTGGTCGCGGTCACCGCGATGTATGGCAGCGCGGGCACCGCGAAACTGCTGGTTCTGAGCCAGGTCGTCCTCTCGATGCAGCTGCCTTTTGCGATCATCCCACTGGTGCGCTTTGTCTCCGACCGCGGACTCATGGGAGCGCTTGTGATCCCGCGCTGGTTGGCGAGGCTCGCCTGGGCGATCGCCGCGCTGATTGTCTTGTTGAACGCCAAACTGCTCTTCGACGCACTGAGCGGCTAAGTGAGACGCGCGAGACCCGTGGCAATTAAGTCGCACTGACCGCTCGACAGAGCGGTGGACCGTATCGTTCGTTGACGCGACTCACGCCGTCCTTCTAAGCTTTTGAACTTGCAGGTCCGGACGCCGGTGAAACTCCGGCGCGGTCGCTCCACCATTATTTGTTCGTGCGTGGTGCCGGTTCGAGAAGCCAGACCCTCCTGCAGCGAGAAAGTTCGACCATGGGACGCATCATCCCAAGAGGTTCAGATGCTGTATCCCGCCAAGCGCCTCGTTCCCACGGTCTTTGACGGGCGGCGACTATCGCGCATTGCAATTGCCGCGTTTGGCTTTGTTGTAACGTGCGTTCTCGCGCTGTCTGCGTTAGCCGAAGAGGACAGCGCTAATGCACCGCCGGATGGAACTCCCGATCCTTCGATCGCAACGAGCCTGCCGGAACCTCTGAAGAGCTTCGGCGGGCTCAGGCCAGCTCTGGCGGCGCATGGAGTAACCTTTCAATTAAACTACATCGGCGACACACTCGGTAATTTCAACGGAGGATTCCGCCAAGGGGCGACTTACAATGGACGCTTCGAACTTGTCATCGACACTGATCTTGAGAAAGCAATTGGTTGGAAAGGTGCAACGATCCACGCCAACATGTTTCAGATTCATGGCGTCGGATTGGCGCGGCACAACATCGGCAACATATTCACCCCCAGCAATATCGAGGCATTGCCTGCGACCCGGCTTTACGAAGCTTGGTTTGAGCAGAAGTTGCTTGATGAGAAAGTTGCGGTCCGGATCGGACAGCAAGGAGCGGATCAGGAATCCTTCACAACAACGTCGGGCGGATTGTACATCAACAACACGTTCGGCTGGCCCGGCGTGTTCTCAACCGATTTGCCGAGCGGGGGACCAAATTACCCGTTGGCGACGCCCGCCGCCCGAATAAAGGTCGATGCGAGTCCGAATCTCGCGGTGCTGGCCGCGATATTCAACGGCGACCCTGCCGGTCCGGGTCCCGGTGAGCCGCAGCAGCGTGATCCCGCAGGATTGAATTTTAGATTAAGGGATCCTCCTCTGGCCATTGCCGAAGCACAATTCAAATACGGGCGCGACGCGAATGGCGAGGGCCTCGGGGGTACGATCAAGATCGGCAGCTGGCATCACTTCGGCCGCTTCGCCGACCAGCGATTTGGGTCAGACTTGCTGTCCCTCGCCGACCCAAATAGCAACGGCCAGCCGCTTTTTCATCGCGGAAACAGCGCCGTCTATGCGACAGTCGAGCAGCAAATCTACCGCCCGCCGGGAGCCGATGCCGCGACCGGGATCACAGTATTCGCGCGGGCAGCTGCAAGTCCATTTGATCGGAATTTCGCGGGCTGGTATGTCGACGGCGGCGTCAATTTCACGGG
>JAFAVH010000211.1 GCA_019242655.1 Methylobacteriaceae bacterium | reverse complement strand
CTGGCCCTTTCCGTACTAAGGCGCGCCGAACCACATGGAGGAATGGGAATGACAAGATTGAAAGCAAGCCTTGCGGCGCTCGCCGCGACGACGGCGCTCACGGCCTTTGCCATCCCCGCGCGGGCGGAGGATTCGGTGTTCGTGCCGCTCTTCACCTACCGTACCGGCCCGTTCGCCGGCTCCGGCATCTTCATCGCCGACGGCATGCATGATTACTTGACCATGCTGAACGAGCGCGACGGCGGCATCGGCGGCGTCAAGATCGCGATCGAGGAATGCGAGACCGGTTACGACACCAAGAAAGGTCTCGAATGCTATGAGCAGGTGAAGCCGAAGAACCCGGTCATGGTCAATCCGTGGTCGACTGGGATCACGCTGCCGCTGATCCCGAAAGCCGCGGTCGACAAAATCCCCGTTCTGTCGATGGCCTATGGCCTTTCGGCCTCGGCGCAGGGCCAGACGTTCCCGTGGATATTCAATCCGCCGGACACTTATTGGGACGGCTTCTCGCAAATCCTGAAATTTATCGCCTCGCAGGAGGGCGGCCTCGACAAGCTCAAAGGCAAGAAGATCGGCTACATCTATCTCGATGCGGGATTCGGCCGCGAGCCGTTGCCGCTGATCGAGCAGTTGTCGAAAGATTACGGTTTCGAAGCGAAGCTTTATCCCGTCGCCGCCGCCGAGATGCAGAATCAATCTGCGCAATGGCTGAGCGTGCGCCGCGACCGTCCCGACTACATGGTCATGTATGGCTGGGGCGCACTGCAGCCGACGGCGATCAAGGAAGCCGTCAAGACCAATTATCCGATGGAGAAGTTCATCTCCATTTGGTGGCCGAGCGAAGACGACGCGAAGGGGGCGGGCGACGGCGCCAAGGGCTTCAAGACCTTGAACTGGCACGGCGCGACGGCGGATTTCCCGGTCATCAAGGACGTCCAGAAGTACGTCGTCGACAAAGGCAAGAGCCAGTCGCCGAAGGATAAGGTCGGCACGGTTCTTTATAATCGCGGCATCTACAATTCGATGCTGATCGCCGAGGCGATCCGCACCGCTCAGCAGGTGACCGGCAAGAAAGTCGTCACGGGTGAAGACGTGCGCCGCGGTCTCGAAGGCCTGAATATCGATGACGCGCGGCTGAAGGCGCTCGGCATGGAAGGCTTTACCGGCCCGATCAAGCTTTCATGTTCCGATCACAACGGCCATCGTCCGACGTTCGTGCAGCAATGGGACGGCACGAAGTATGTGAAGATTTCCGACTGGATCGAGCCGTTGAGCGAGAAAGTGCAGCCGCTCCTGCAGGCGGACGCGAAGGCTTATGCCGAAAAGAACGCGCCGTGGCCGGCGCGCTCCGAGGCGTGCGACGCGAAGTCGTAATAGGCTGCCACTTCCCCGGACGCACGAAGTGCGATCCGGGGTCCAGGGCAAATGCGCATTGCTCTGGGTCCCTGATACCGCAACGTAGGCAAGTTTTGCCTACGCACACTTGGCTGTGTGCGGTTCCGGGAATGTGGAACTTAAAACTTAGAGAACCCGCCGTCGATCAACAGGCAATCGCCGGTATGATAGCTCGAGGCGGGGCTCGCCAGATAAACCGCAATCCCACCGAAATCCTCGGGCTCACCGAAGCGGCGCGCCGGAATGCGCGGCATGACATTCGCGACGAATTTCTCGTTGTCGAACAAATTGCCGGTCATGTCGCTCTTGATCCAGCCGGGCAGGATTGCATTGGCGGTGACGCCGTAGCGCGCGAGTTCGACCGACAGCGCGCGGATCAGCGAATTCAATGCCGACTTCGTCGCGGCATAGTGCTGGTTGCGCGCCGTGCCGAATAAGGAGGCGAGGCTCGACGTCGCAACAAGTCGTCCGTATTTGTCGCCGGATTCGGCGCGCTCCTGCATATGCTTCGCCGCGGCCTGGAAGACGTGGAACACGCCGTCGAGATTGATGGAAAACATGCGCCGCCATTCTTCCTCTGTGCGCTCGACGAAGGAACGGCGGCCGCCGCCGCCGATGCCGGCATTGGCGAAACATGCATCGACACGGCCGAACGCCTTCAGAGTTTCAGCAAATGCGTTCTGCACCGCGCCGCGGTCAGCAACATCGACCTGTCGCGTCTCGATCTTGGCGCCGCTCGCCGCAAGATGCGCCTTCACCGCCGCGTTCTTTTCCGCGCTGCGGCCCCAGATTGAGACGCTCGCCCCGGCACGGGCAAGTGCCTCCGCCATCCCGAGCCCGATACCGCTGTTGCCGCCGGTGACGACGGCGACGCGGCCGGTCAAATCGAAGATGTTTGTCATTGCTCCTCCCGCCTGTTGACCTTGCCGCAGGCGCTCGCGCATGCCACGGCTTAAGTCATAGTGCGTCCGCGACAGATCGCGAGGGAGGATGATACCGACAGCGGGCAACGCCATCTCGCCTTATGCCGGGTTCGACATTGCGCAGCTCCTGCGGCTGCGCGCTACGACCCGCGCCGAGCATCCCTTTCTGATTTGGGAGCCGTTCGAGGGCGAAGGCGAGCGGCTGACCTATGCGGCGTTCGAGCATCGCGTCCGCCGATGTGCCGCAGGGATGAGCGCACGCGGCATCAAGCCCGGCGATCCCGTTCTCATCCATCTTGAGAATGCCCCGGAAATGCTCATCGCATGGTTTGCCTGCGCTTATGCCGGTGCAATCGCGGTCACCACGAATGCGCGCGCTTCCGCCGAAGAGCTCGATTATTTCGCCTGGCATAGCGGCGCGGTCGCCGCGATCACGCAGCCGCGCTTTGCCGAAATCGTCGACGCGAGTTCGCGCGATCTGCACTGGATTGCGCTGATCGAGCATGACAGCGGCGCAGCCCCTCTCAACGCGCCGGCCGCCGCGGAGAGCTTTTCCGCGCTTCTTGCTGATGCCGAAGCGGCGCCAAACCTGCGACCGGATCCGGCGCGGCCGATTGGTGTGCAATACACGTCCGGCACGACATCACGGCCAAAAGGCGTCCTTTGGACGCACGCCAACGCGCTCTGGGGCGCGCAGGTCAACGCAATTCACGAGGATTTACGCGCCGATGACGTGCATCTGATCTTCCTGCCGCTGTTCCATACCAACGCGCTTGCCTATTCGCTGCTCGCCACGCTTTGGGCCGGCGGCACAGCCGTGTTGATGCCGCGCTTTTCGGCAAGCCGCTTCTGGAACGTCGCACTGAAACACCGCTGCACATGGGCGTCGCTGGTGCCGTTCTGCGTCAAAGCGCTGATGAAC
>JAFAVH010000031.1 GCA_019242655.1 Methylobacteriaceae bacterium | reverse complement strand
AAAGGCGAGGAACTTGAGGCCTACAAGAAGGCCGCCCGGATTGCCGATCTCGTGGACGAGGAGACGAGCTCCGATGATGCCGAGCGCTCAAAGCCCCACCCCGACATTTTCGAAGCCGCGCTCGCGCGGCTGAAGCTTCCGCCGGAGCGCGCCGTCGTCATCGGCGATTCGCCCTACGATGCGGAGGCCGCGGGAAAGGCCGGCATCAGGATGATCGGTGTCCTTTGCGGCGGGTTCCCCGAGGCCGATCTACGCAAGGCGGGGGCGGCGCAAATTTTTCGCAATCCGGCCGACCTCCTCGCCAATTTCGAACGCTCCCTTATCTGCAGGCAGGAGCCGAAACGAGGGAGCGTTCGATGAAGGGCAAATCGCACGACCCGGGGAAGAATGCCGCGGACGAAGCACGAAAACGCCAGACGGGGGCCGAGCCTAAACATCGTCCGTTATCGGGGATGCCGCCCGCAGGACCCCATGCCGAACCCCATCTCACGAACCCGGACGCCACTCCGGGGACGGGTTCATTGACCAAAACTGACCACGGAGAGGTGGAAACCGACCCGGGCGGCGGGTGATTTCCAGGTTCAAAGCGCGCTAGATTCGCTTTTGAAGTGAGTCGGCGCGGCGATGGACAAGAGCTCGGAAGCCTTTCGAACAATTACCGAGGTCGCGGAAACCCTCGATTTGCCGCAGCATGTGCTGCGCTTCTGGGAAACACGCTTCAGTCAGATCAAGCCGCTGAAGCGCGCCGGCGGACGCCGCTACTACCGGCCGGAGGATGTCCAGCTCATCACCGCGATTCGCCGATTACTCTACGACGAAGGCTTTACCATCCGCGGCGTTCAGCGCCTTTTGCGGGAAAAAGGAGCCAAGTCATTCGCGGCGGGTGCGGCGCCCCCGCCATCTTTGAACCGCGAGGGGGGCGAGGCCGCGCCGCCGCCCGGGGTCCAACTAAGACAGGATGAAATCGGCTCGGCTGACGAACGAGTTCATGGATCCGAAGGTGTGGCCATTGATCAAGGCGCGAATGGCGCGCGCCAGAATTACGACCCTCCACTGCTTACGCCTCGTGCAGGTTTGGACTTGCGGGCGCTAGAAGCAGTGCTTGCCGAGCTCAGCGAGTGCCGGCGAATCCTCGACGGGGTTCTACACCCCCACGGCTAATCACGCGGATTGGGCCGCCGACATGTCGTCCCACATGCCTGCGACGGACATGAGCGGGGGTGCCGCATGCACCCGGTTTCGTCCAAGACGCTTTGCTTCATAAAGCGCGCTGTCGGCCGCCATGACGAGGATCGCCACATCGGGCTTCTCCTTACCGAGCCCGGACGAGCGGATGGTTGCGGTGCCGACGCTGATGGTGACCACTTGCCCCGGCGAATTGCCCATATGCGGAATCGCCAGCTCCATCACGGCCGCACGAATTCGCTCCGCTATGGTCTTCGCGCCCGGCGCATCAGTATTGGGCAGCAGAAGCGCGAATTCCTCGCCACCAAAACGCGCCGCAAGATCGCCCGGACGCTGCACCGTCGCTCCGATGGCGTTTGCGACGAGACGAAGACAATCATCTCCAGCGGGATGGCCGTATTCGTCATTGAACTTCTTGAAGTGGTCGATATCGATCAAGGCAAGTGAAAGATGGGCGCCGCTCTCGCGCATGGCGCGCCGCCATTCGACGGTTAGGGCGTCATCGAACGCACGTCTATTGGGTATGCCCGTGAGGGGGTCGGTACGCGATAATTCGCGAAGCTGCGCCTCCAGCTCTTTGCGTTCGGTAATATCCCGCGTCACCGCCACGACGCCATCCGGTCGCGCCGATGCGTCGCGTGCTATGCGTAGCGATGATTCGAGCCAGATTTTGCTGCCGTCCTTTCTTGTCGACCGGTAAGTCAGCACGACTTCCTGCGTCTCGCGCGTCCAGAGGCGGTTGATCGCCTGCTCGATCTCCTGCTTTTGTTCGGAACTTGTCAGGTCCAATGCGGAGCGGCCCGTCAACTCCTCGGGCGTGTAGCCGAGCACGCTGATGCAAGCCGGCGAGACGTATCGATGAACGTAATCGCGTCCGACGCGGCTCACCATATCGCTCGAATATTCGGCCAA
>JAFAVH010000093.1 GCA_019242655.1 Methylobacteriaceae bacterium | reverse complement strand
GCAATCCGCTCGTGTTCAAGCATCTTGTTTCGATCGCGAAGAGCGGGCGCATTGTCGTCGCGAAATCGGGCCTGCGCGCATGGCGCATCTTCGACGACGGACGCTGGGGCGAGTGGGCTTGAACGGCGTAAGGTTGAATGCGCGGCTGCGATCTAGCGTGGCACCATAAACCTTTAGCTTTCGACCTCGAACGTGATCACGAACTCCGTTCCAGGCTTGCGTCGCTTCGCTTCGACCGAGCCGTTCAGCTGCCGCGTGAAAGCATTCACGAGCCGCATGCCAAGTCCTCTACTCATCGACTCGTCCATGCCGGGCGGGAGTCCTATCCCTTCATCCCGCACGCTTAAGGTGATTGTACGTCCTTGGCGCGACACATTCACCCAGGCTCGGCACATGCCCTCGGGATAAGCGTATTTCGCAACATTCGTGATGAGTTCGTTGATCAAGAGCGCGACGGTGATAGCGCGGTCGGTCGAGAGTACAACGTGCTCGGGCGCTGCGACGTAAATCTCGCAGCCTGGCGTCGCCTCGCAGAAATCGGCACACAGATCGGAGAGATAGGCGCCGAGATCGAGCCTGGTAAACTCGTCGGTGCGATAGAGCCGGTTGTGAGCCCGGGCGATCGCCGTCACGCGGTTAGATGCTTGTTGCAGTTGGAGCTGCACGTCCGTGCTGTCGGCGCGCCTTCCCTGCAGATGCAGCATCGAGCCGACAATCTGCAGGCTGTTGTTCACGCGATGATTCACCTCGCGCATCAGCATTTGCTGACGATCGAGCGCGCCACGCAGATCGCGTTCCATGCGCTGACGCTCGATGGCCATGCCAAGTAGATTCGCAGCGCCCTGCAGAAAGGTGATGTCCTGCTCCGAGAACTCGCCTTCCGAGCGGCTGTCGACTTCGAGCACGCCGAAGGGAGTTCCTTCGCCCTGCAGGATCACGTTCATCGCACGATGGATGCCGTATTCCACCAAAAGCTCTGGCGTCCGGAACCGCTCTTCATTTTCGAGATGATTTGAAATCACCGGCACGCCGGTGCGCAACGCATACCCACCGGGCGATTCGAGATCGGCGCCGACGGTTGCTTTACCAACGATGCCTGGACCCCAACCGACGCCGGCACGCACAAGCAGACGATTCTGCTCGGGAAGATATTCGAGAACTTTTGCAAATTCAGCGCGCAAACCTTCGGCTGCAATTCGCGCCGTATGTTCGAGGAGCTCGGGAAATGGTGTGCCCCTGAGGGCGAGAACACCGAGTTCGGTCAGGATTTCCTGCTGCCGTACACGCTGCTCGTATGCGGCGCGGTTGAGCTCGTCGGGAACAGCGGGGATCGGCCGTGGCTCGACCACGGCGCCAGCCGCCCGCTTCCTGAATTGAAGAACTTCGGTCATCCCCGCTCCGGATCGGTCGCAGGCCTGGAGATGGCCCGGCTTTTTCCGAAGACGCTAGCCGGAACTTGCTTCTCGCGCTATGGCTTAGGTGTATTCCCTCAAAAATTTTCGGCGAGCAATGCCGATCGACGCGCCCATACCCAGACGCCGGAGCCGGCCTGATCGCAGCCGGGATTCGGCTCGACGCCCGCCCCCATCGGGGCGCGAACGAAGCGCTTTACTTATGCGATCCGGACGAGCGGCGCCTTGTAATTTGGCGCGGCGGCTCGATTGAACAATCCGTTGCGCGAGCCGGCGCTGATCGAAGGATACTAGCGCAGTTACAGTGGCCGGAACCTCGGGCATCGGCCGTCATGAACTTTTGAAACGCCGGCTGCCCTGCGCACGCAGTCGTTGCTGTACGTCCTGCCATCGCAGCCACAAACCGGCTTGTAAATCCGCGTGCAGAAACGCGGTATCCCTTCGCAGCTGCCCAATAAATCGAAGCGGCCGCAAGTGCCGGTTGGCAGATTGCAGAAAGACCCCGGATCGCACTGAATGCCGAAAAAGCCACCGCACGCCGCGCCGGCCGGGACAGCATTCGCCGGAAGCGGCAAAGTAAGCTGCGCCGAAAGCAGACCCAATATCGATATTAGCTTCAAATATCTCATCGAGACCTCCCGTTACGATGAGTACATAAGCTCCTATTCAAGGAGTGGTTGACTATCCCGCACTGCTCTCCTTCTGACAAGCGAGGGAGCCGCTTTTTAGCTCAGCTCAGCGCTCGCCGAGGGTTGCCCCAGCGATCCACCTCCGCTAAAAACCCGCCTTCGCGACGCTCCGGCCGGGGGCTGAACGGAAGACCCGCTCCCGCGGGTAGGACCAATATCCGCCTTCCCGTGTCTCCGCCTTCGTTGTTCTTGTTCGGGCCTTTCTCAGGGCTCGAAGGGCTACGCGCCGGAGCTCGCCAGATCGAAAGAAAGGCCGCTATCCATGCCTCTTTACGAGCATGTCTATCTTGCGCGTCAGGACCTCTCGACGCAGCAGCTCGATTCCCTGACCGATCAATTCAAAGGCGTCATCACGTCGAATGGCGGCAGCGTTGCCAAGACAGAATATTGGGGCGTGAAGTCCCTCGCCTATCGCATCAAGAAGAACCGCAAGGCACACTTTTCGCTCTTGAACATCGATGCGCCGCCGGCAGCGATCGCCGAAGTCGAGCGCCAGATGAGCCTCAGCGAAGATGTCCTGCGCTTCATGACCATCCGTGTCGACGAGCACGAGGAAGGCCCCTCTGCAATGATGCGCAAGCGCGACGACGATGATCGCGGCGATCGTGGCGAACGCCGCGGCGGCCGTGGTGGCGACCGCGATCGCGGCGATCGCGAACGGCGTCCGCGCCGCGAAGAAGGCATCGCTGAAGGAGGAGCACTCTGATGTCGACAGCTCCCCGCCGTCCGTTCTTTCGCCGCCGCAAGAGCTGCCCCTTCTCCGGGCCGAATGCGCCGAAGATCGATTACAAGGACACGCGTCTGCTTTCGCGCTATATTTCCGAGCGCGGCAAGATCGTTCCGTCGCGCATCACCGCCGTGTCCGCCAAGAAGCAGCGCGAGCTCGCGCATGCGATCAAGCGGGCACGATTCCTCGGCCTGTTGCCTTACGTGATCCGCTGAGGCACTGACCTAGACGCTTCGACAAAAGGCCGCCGGATGATCCGGCGGCTCGGCTGGCGCGAAAGCGCCTAACCGCAATCGCGGGACAGCTCGAATGAACAGACAGACTCTCCTCGCCTTCCTATCGAGTCTCGGCGTCGCCATCGGCGCCGGCTTGGCAAGCGCGTTGCTGTTCCTCGTTCTCGCGAAGGGAACGATCATCGCGCTTTGTCTCGCCTATTTCGCGCCGCTGCCCTTGATGATTGCGAGCCTTGGTTTCGGGCAATGGACGGGTCTTGTCGGTGCTCTCCTCGGATCCGGCTTGGTTGCCGCGCTCGCCTATCCGAGTGTCGGCGTCGCACTTTATCCGATCGCGATCGCCGTGCCGGCGTGGCTCGTTT
>JAFAVH010000213.1 GCA_019242655.1 Methylobacteriaceae bacterium | reverse complement strand
CGATCGGCAAGGATATGTTCGTCGCGCGCGTAGCCGGCGTCCACGATCGCGATTCCGCAGAACGCTTGAACGGCACGCAATTGTTCATGGCGCGCGACGCGTTGCCGCCTGCTGAGGACGAGGAATTCTACCATGCCGATCTCATCGGCCGTGCCGTTGAGAGCGAAAGCGGTGTGGTCCTGGGAACTGTCGTCGCCCTGCACAATTTCGGCGCGGGCGACATCCTGGAAATAGCGCCGCCGCCGGATGCGCCGGACAGAACGACGGTGATGCTCGCCTTCACCCGGGCGCTCGTGCCCGTGGTCGATGTTGCGGCGGGCAGGATCGTTGTCGCGAACGATCCTTTCGCCGAAGAACCGGAGGGCGGCGGAGCTTAGTTTGGCGGCCCTAATTCTCACCCTCGGTTCGCACGCTTCCTGCGAGCACCAAGTCGTCGCGATGAATCATCTCCGTGCGGCCGCCAAAGCCAAGGATTGACATGATATCGGCGGACGATTTGCCGGCGATTTTGATCGCGTCATCGGCATCGTAAGCGCTTAATCCGCGTGCGACCTCGTTGCCATCCGGGCCACGCACCGCGATTGCATCGCCGCGGGCGAAGGCGCCATCCACCCGCTTCACGCCGGCAGGCAGCAGACTCTTGCCGCGCTTCAAAGCGGCCACCGCGCCCGCATCGATGATCACGCTGCCTCTCGTCTCGAGCGCGCCGGCGATCCAAGTCTTCCGCGCGCGTGTCGGATTTGAAGGCGTGGCAAACCAAGTGCAGCGTCCGCCATCCGCGATCACTCTTAGCGGGTGTTCGACATGTCCAGACGCGATCACCATGCGCGTCCCGCTCTGCGTCGCGATTTTCGCTGCTTCGATCTTCGTCCGCATGCCGCCGCGCGACAGTTCGGAGCCGGCGCCGCCCGCCATCGCTTCGATTTCCGGCGTAATGCGCTCGACCACGGGAATCAGCTTCGCGTCGCGGTTATCAGCAGGCGGCGCTGTGTACAGTCCATCGACATCTGAGAGCAGGATCAGAAGATCGGAGCCGGCCATCGCCGCGACGCGGGCGGCGAGCCGGTCGTTGTCGCCGTAGCGGATTTCACTCGTCGCGACGGTGTCGTTCTCGTTGATGACGGGAACCGCGCGCATGTCCAAAAGACGGCCGATCGTGGCGCGTGCATTGAGGTAACGGCGGCGCTCCTCGGTGTCGCCGAGCGTAACGAGAATCTGCCCCGCAACGATGCCATGCTGATGCAGCGTCTCGGCCCAGATGCGCGCGAGCGCGATCTGTCCGACGGCCGCGGCTGCTTGGCTGTCCTCGAGCTTCAGCGCGCCTTTCGGCAAACCGAGAACGCTGCGCCCAAGCGCGATTGCGCCGGACGAGACAACGAGAATGTCGGCGCCGCCGCGATGCAGGTTGGCGAGATCGCTGACGAGTGCTGAGAGCCAATTCCGCCGCACGTCTTGCGCATCGTGATCGACGAGCAGCGACGAGCCGACCTTTATCGTGATGCGGCGGAAAGAGGAGAGGGAGGGCATCAGGGCGCCCAAGCCGCTTCCGGCTGCGCAATGACGCCGGTCTTCGCCTTTTCGATCTCCAACAGCATCGTCCGCAGCGCCTCTTTAACACCGGTTCCAGCAACCGAAGACAAAAGCAGCGGCTTGCGTTTCGCGGCGCGCTTCAGCCGCTCGCTTTGCGCCTTCAATGTCTCGGCATCGACGGCATCGATCTTCGACAGGGCGATGATCTCCGGCTTGTCGGACAAGCGCGCGCCATACGCCTCGAGCTCGCGCCGCACCGTCTTGTAGACTTTGCCGGCGTGATCACCGGCGGCATCGACGAGATGCAAGAGCACGCGGCAGCGCTCGATATGGCCAAGAAAGCGGTCACCGAGGCCCGCGCCTTCGTGTGCGCCCTCGATCAGGCCGGGAATGTCGGCGAGAACGAATTCGCGCCCGTCGATCGCGACGACACCCAAGCCGGGATCGAGCGTGGTGAAGGGGTAATCGGCGATTTTCGGTTTTGCCGCCGACACTGTCGCCAGAAACGTCGACTTGCCGGCATTGGGCAAGCCGATGAGCCCCGCATCCGCAATCAGCTTCAGCCGCAACCAGATCGTGCGCTCTTCGCCCTCCTGGCCTGGATTCGCGCGGCGCGGGGCGCGGTTCGTCGATGACTTGAAATGCGCGTTGCCAAAACCACCATTGGCACCCCGCGCGACGACGACGCGCTCGCCGGTAGCGGTCAGGTCGGCGATCATCGTCTCGCCGTCCTCCTCGAAGACCTGCGTGCCGGCGGGGACGCGCAGCACGGCATCGGCGCCGCGCGCACCGGCGCGGTTCTTGCCCATGCCGTGGCCGCCGGTCTTCGCCTTAAAATGCTGCTGGTAGCGGAAGTCGATCAGCGTGTTGAGACCGTCGGCGACCTCGATCACGACGTCGCCGCCGCGGCCGCCATCGCCGCCGTCGGGCCCGCCGAACTCGATGAATTTCTCGCGCCGGAACGACAGCGCGCCCGCCCCGCCATTGCCGGAGCGCACGTAAACGCGGGCTTGATCCAGAAACTTCATCGCCTCCCTCCGGAGGCGGAGGAGTGCGCGGAGCTTACTCCGCCGCTGCCGGGCCCGCGGGTACGACCGACACCGACGAGCGCCCCTTACCCTGCGTCTTGAACTCGACCTTGCCGTCGACCAGCGCAAACAGGGTGTGGTCGGTGCCGACGCCGACATTCTGGCCGGCATGCCACTTCGTGCCGCGCTGGCGCACCAGGATGTTGCCCGAGATGACGCTCTCGCCGCCGAATTTCTTCACGCCGAGGCGGCGGCCCTTGGAATCGCGGCCGTTGCGCGAGGAGCCGCCTGCTTTCTTGTGAGCCATTGATCCTGCTCCTATTCCGCTTGCGGCGCGGCGGCTGCGGCCGGGGCGCTCGCTTTGGCCGCCTTGGCCTTCGCCTTCGGCTTCTCGCCGGCGCCCTCGATCCCGGTGATCTTGATCACGGTGAGGTCCTGGCGATGGCCGCGCTTGCGCTTTGAATTCTTGCGCCGGCGCTTCTTGAAGGAGATGACCTTCGGGCCGCGCTTGTGCTCGACGATCGTGCCGGTGACGGAGGCGCCCTCGAGCGCGGCCCCGCCGAACTCGGTCGAGCCGTCTTTGGTCAGCATCAGCACCTCGCCGAACGTGACCGTCTCGCCGGGCTCGCCGGCAAGCGACATGACCGTAATCGTTTCGTCGGCGGCGACGCGATACTGCTTCCCGCCGGTCTTGATGACTGCGAACATCGTTTTCTCCGTGTTCGAGTCCGGCTCTGGCGCGGGATCGCGCCGGCCGGCTTTTTGCAGTGGACCGAAATTGCGGCCTCGCGCGGAACGGGCCGGGCCGAACGAAAATCGCGGCGAAACCGCCGCGATTGCCGGCGTTTCTCTAGTGGTTCGGGGCCGGGGTGTCAACGCGGGACTTTCCCTCCCCCGCCTGCGGGGAGAAGGGCGCTCCCATCAGGCGTGCGTCATCCTTGTTGCGCTTGCGCGCTGTCAAAAAGCTCTTTGCGCATCAGCTTGTTCCGAAAACCGCCAGAGGGCGCCGCTCGAAACATCGGCGGCGCAAACAGCACTTTTCGGGCTGATGCGATGAGAGGACACGGGCGCCGGGCGGCCGATCCTAATTTTTTT
>JAFAVH010000088.1 GCA_019242655.1 Methylobacteriaceae bacterium | reverse complement strand
GACCGCATCGCGGCTGGTGGCAGCGGCGCCGAACCCGAGCTTCTCGCTGGCTGACGCGGAAAATTTCGAACCCCGGAAATGAAGGTGGCCGGCTAGCCACGGCGTTTCGAGGAGGCCACTCCTGCCGTAAAGCAGCCGGCCGACCCTACGGACCCAGGAGATGCGGCGGACCTGAGCACTCCGCAGGGTATTCAGTTCGCCGGAACGCATCTTAACGCGCACGACGGAAGGCGTTCCGCTTGTTGGGACTTCCTTGCCGCCGCCAGATGCAAACCCGTCCGGCCAAGGCAGGGTTACAGGGCGACCGAAAAATTGCAATGAAATAAGCGCGTTGGCGCAATCAACCCTTTGTTTACCTAAAGAAGCGTGGTGAATTCGCCGCTTCCTGGCTCACGCGGCGGCGGCGGTGACCCTGTTGCGGCCGCTCGCTTTCGAGGCGTAGAGCGCCCGGTCGGCGCGCTTGAACAGAGCGTCCGGGTTGGCGTCGCTGCCGCGGTCGGCGAGGCCGATCGAGACGGTCACCGGAATCGCCTCGCCCTGCTCGTCGAAGGGAAACGCCTCAGCCTCAATCACGCTGCGAACGCGCTCGGCGATACGTGTCGCAACGACAAGCGAGGTGTCCGGCATCACGACCACGAACTCCTCGCCCCCGAGGCGGCAGACAAGATCCGCGGTGCGCACGGTCTTGCGTATCCGCGCGGAAAAGCCTTTCAGGATTTCGTCGCCGGCGTTGTGCCCGTGCGTGTCGTTGACGGCTTTGAAGTGATCGATGTCGAGGATCATGAGCGACAGCGGCCGCCTGCTGTGGGCCGCCTGCTCAAGCAGAGTCGCGAGGTGCGATTCGAGATAGCGGCGATTGTTGAGGCCGGTCAGCGGATCGATGATCGCCATCTCGATCGCCGCCTGGACGTTATCGCGCAGGCTGTCGGCGTAACGCTTGCGCCTGAGCTGCGTACGCACGCGGGCGACGAGTTCGTTCCGGTCGATCGGCCGCACCAGATAATCGTTCACGCCAAGGTCGAGACCACGAAGGATGCGCGCGCGGTCCTCGGTTTCGGCAATCAGGAGGACCGGCAGGTTGCGGGTTCGCTCAAGCGAGCGAATCTGGCTGCAGAGGCGCAGCGCGTCAAAATTCTGCAGCCCGAGGCTGATCACGAAGAGGTCGTAGCCGCCCTCGGCGCCGCGGAAGAGCGCTTCCTGCGGATCGGCTTCGACGTCGACATGATGGGCGCCGCCGAGAATACCGGCGACACGCTCGACCGAGGTTGTCCGATCGTCGACGAGGAGGATACGGCCGCGGTCCGCGCCGGCGCTGAGCGCATGCAGCGCCGCTTCACCCACGCCCAGGCTCGCGGAGGTCGCCGCCCGGGTGCGCAGCTCATCGACCATGACTTTGAGCCGCGCCAGCGAGCGCACGCGGGCGAGCAGCGCAATCTCATCGACTGGCTTCGTCAAAAAGTCATCGGCGCCGGCGTCGAGCCCGCGGACGCGATCGGCCGGTTGGTCCAGCGCAGTCACCATCACGACGGGGATGTGAGCGGTCGAGAGATCCGATTTCAGCCGCCGGCACACTTCGAATCCGTCCATGCCGGGCATCATTACGTCGAGAAGGACGATATCGCAGCGCCCTTGCGCACAAATTGACAGAGCCTCCGGTCCGCTCATCGCGCGCAGGACATCGAAATACTCGGCGCTGAGCCGCGCTTCGAGCAGCTTGATGTTCGGCAGAACGTCGTCGACGACCAGAACGCGCGCGGTCATGCGAGCTCTTACCTCTCGGTCACATAATTACGGACGGTTTCGAGGAATTTGACGACGGAGATCGGCTTCGAGAGGTAGGCTTCGCAGCCCCCCTGGCGGATTTTCTCCTCGTCGCCCTTCATGGCGAAGGCGGTGATGGCGACGATGGGGATCGCCCGCAATTCGTCATCGTCCTTGAGCCATTGAGTCACTTCCAGTCCGGAGACCTCCGGCAGCTGGATGTCCATGAGGATCAGGTTCGGACGATGCCGACGGGCGAACTGGACCGCCTCGACGCCGCTCTTCGTCTGGATCGTCGCATAGCCATCCGCTTCCAACAGATCGTTGA
>JAFAVH010000370.1 GCA_019242655.1 Methylobacteriaceae bacterium | reverse complement strand
TCCGGCACTGTGACGGAACCGTCAGGATTCTGGTAATTCTCCATCACCGCAATCAGCGTGCGGCCGATCGGAAGACCCGATCCGTTGAGCGTGTGGACGAAGCGCGTGCCCTTGCCTTCGGTAGGACGGAAGCGCGCGTTCATGCGCCGCGCCTGGAACTCGCCGCAGACCGAGCACGACGAAATCTCGCGGTAACGCCCCTGCCCAGGCAGCCAGACCTCGACGTCGTAAGTCTTTTTTGACGCGAAGCCCATGTCGCCGGTGCAGAGGACGACGGTGCGATAATGCAGACCGAGACGTTTCAGTACTTCCTCGGCGCAGGCCGTCATGCGCTCGTGCTCTTCCAGCGATTTGTCGGGATGCGCGATCGAGACGAGCTCGACTTTCGCGAATTGATGCTGGCGGAACATGCCGCGCGTGTCGCGTCCGGCCGCGCCGGCTTCGGCGCGAAAGCACGGCGTGCCCGCGGTGAAGCGCAGAGGCAGTGCGGCTTCGTCGAGGATTTGTTCGCGCACGAGATTTGTAAGCGAGACTTCGGCGGTGGGAATCAGCCAGAACAACTCGCCGCCTGCTATTGTTTCGGCTAATTTCGATTCAGGATCAATTTCGGAAAGGGTGCGAAGACCGCCGATCCAATCGAAGAGCTCGACGGCCGTCCCTCCTGGCTTCAGCATCTCAAATCTTTCACGCGCGATACGGATGAACGCTTCTTGATCGACTTGGATCAGTTGATCGATTTCTTGCTGAGTAAACCTGCGAGAGGCACTAAATTGATCCTCTTGGAACTTCGGCAATTGCGCCGTGCCGATCATCGCCTCGTCGCGCACGAGAAGCGGCGGATCGATTTCGGTGTAGCCGTGCTGATCCGTATGCAGATCGAGCATGAACTGCATCAGCGCGCGCTCGAGCCGCGCGAGCTTTCCTTTCACCACGACAAAGCGCGCGCCTGACAGACGCGCCGCAGCCTCGAAATCCATCATCCCAAGCGCTTCGCCGATGTCAAAATGCTCCTTCGGCTCAAAGCTATTCGGAAAGTGCGGCTTCTCGCCGAAGCGGCGGACCTCGACATTGTCATTCTCGTCCTTGCCTTCCGGCACGTCGGCGAGCGGCACGTTCGGCAGTTCGAGCAACGCTTTCTTGAGCGCCTCGACGGCGCGCTTCTCCGCGGCCTCAAGCCCGGCGGCTTGGTCCTTCAGCGCGGCGACGTCCGCCTTCAGCGTCTCGGCACGCCCGGTGTCTTTCGCCTTCATCGCGACGCCGATTTCCTTCGACAGGCGATTGCGCTCTTCCTGGAATTTCTGCGCAGCGGCGATCTGCTCGCGCCGCTCGTCGTCGAGCGAGAAAATCTTCGCGACGGTCTCCTCGACGTCGAGGCCGGTCATGCCGCGCTTGCGCAGGCCGTCCTTCAGCGCCTCGGCATTCTCGCGGATCCAGCGGATGTCGTGCATTAGCGCTCCAGCGGCTCTGGGTCCCGGATCGCGCTGCGCGCGTCCGGGAATGTGGGATTGAACTCCGAGGCCACTTCCCCGGCCGAGCGGAGCGAGAGCCGGGGTCCAGAAATCGTTAAGTCGCCGCGTCGCGCGCCGCGCGTTCCTCTTCGCGCTTCTTCTCGATCATCCCCACGGAAAAGATCGATGCCTCGTAAAGGAGCAGCGCCGGGATCGCAAGCGCGAGCTGGCTGAACACGTCGGGCGGCGTCAAGATCGCCGCGACGATGAAGACGAGCACGATCGCGTAGCGGCGCTTCGACTTCAGGAAAGCGGAATCGATGATGCCGACACGGCCGAGCAACGTCAGAATCACGGGCAGCTGAAACGTGACTCCAAACGCGAAGATCAGCGTCATGATCAGCGAGAGATATTCGCTGACGCGCGGCAAGAGCTCGATCTGCGCCCTGCCCGGTTCGTTTGCCTGCTGCATGCCGATGAAGAAGCGCAACAGATTCGGCATCACGACAAAGAAGACAAGCAGCGCGCCGAGCGCGAAGAAGACCGGCGTCGCGAAGAGGTATGGGCGGAAGGCATTGCGCTCGTGCTTGTAGAGGCCAGGCGCGACGAACGCGTAGATTTGCGCGAAAATGACAGGACACGACAAGAACGCCGCGGTGAACAACGCGACCTTGATCTGGGTGAAGAAATATTCTTGCGGTGCGGTGTAAATCAGCTTCGCGTCCGGTCCGGCAGCGTGCTGGTACGGCAAGACGAGCAAATTGTAGATGTCCTTGGCGAAAAAGAACGACAGAAGGAACATTATGAGGAAAGCGGCGAGCGCTTTGATCAACCGCGAGCGCAGCTCGATCAGGTGATCCATCAAAGGCGCTTTTGTCGCCTCGATATCGGCGTCGGTCACGGGGACACTAGCCATTGGCAGCTTTGCGCGGCACCGGCTGCGGGTCGGCCGCCGAATCCAATCGCGCTGTTCGCTCTGCGTCGAGTTCCGTGTCAGGCGGGCTGTCAGGCGCGGATGGTCCCGGCATCCCGGCGCCTTCCGTCTTCAATTCGAGATCGCCCTCGATCTTCGAAAGCTCCGGGATCTCGATCGAGTTCATCGCGCCATCGCCGCGCGGAGCCGCGAGCGTCGGCACGTCGCCCGATGTGATCGCCTTTGGCTCGCCCTCGATCGCGGAGGTCACCTGCTGCTTGATGTCGGCGATGGGATTGAAGGCGACGTCGATCTTGGCGGCATCGCCGACCGCCTGCAGGTCCTTCTTGATATCCTCGAGCTCGGCCTCGCGCATCGCGTCCATGAACTGGCCTTGAAAGTCGGCGGCCATGCGCCGCATTTTCGAATAGGCCTGACCGAGCTGGCGAAGGACGCGCGGCAATTCCTTCGGCCCGATGACGATCAGGGCGACAACCCCGATGACGATCAGTTTGCCGGCGTCGAAATCAAACATGGTTCATGAGTTGCAGGGAGGTCTCCACATTCCCGGAGCCGCGAAGCGGCATCCGGGACCCAGGAGTGAAAAGCGCGGCTCTGGACCCCGGATCGCCTCCGGCGTCCGGGGAGGTGGCCAATGTTGGCCTCAGACCTTGCGCGTATCCGCGGTCTTCTCGACCGGGCTGCCCGCCTGATGCGGAATGTTCCGCGGCGGATCGACGGGATGCGACACATCGGTCGAATCGTCTTCGGCCATGCCCTTCTTGAACGATTTGATGCCTTTGGCGAAATCGCCCATCAGGTCGGAAATCTTGCCCTTCCCGCCAAACAGAACCAAGGCGACGCCGCCCACGATGATCCAGTGCCAGATCGACATGGAGCCCATTTGAATTCTCCGCGCTCGCCGCGCCCGCTTCGCGGCTGTTTCTCGTCCTCAAGATTGTGAGGAAACCTATGACGGAGGGGACCTAAAAACAAGGCGAGACCATCGGCGGTTCCCGCTTTCGAACGGCAAGGTTAGTCCAGATAGTTCGGCCAGAGTCCGGGTGTGGCAAGCTCAAGCAGATGACCATCGGGATCGCGGAAATAGATGCTTTTGCCGCCGCGCGGCCAATCGGTGCGGCCTTCGATCGCGATCTCGTGAGATTGCAGGTGCCGCTCCCACGCGGCGAGCGTTTCCGCCGTAATGGCAAAAGCGATGTGCAGCGGCCCTTCCCCGTCATGCGGCGGGATGGTGCCGCCGGGCATGTGCACCGTCTCGAGCGTCGAGCCACGTTTGAACAGAAGCAGCACGCTGCGCGGCCCGGCATCATAGCCGGCAAAGCGTTGGTCTTTGTTGATCCGCTTTAGGCCGAGCACGTCTTCATAGAAGCGCGCAGAGTGGTCGAGGTCGTCGACATAGAGTGCCGTCTCGAGGATGCCGGTAATTGGCGGCGGCGCGGTCACCACATGTCGAGCGCGACGCGAGCCTCGTCCGACATGCGGCTCTGATCCCAGGGCGGGTCAAAGACCATGTTGACCTTGGCGCCGGAGACGCCGCCGACCGTCGAGACGGCATTTTCCACCCAGGACGGCATCTCGCCGGCGACCGGACAGGCAGGCGCGGTCAAGGTCATGTCGATCGCGACGAATTTTTCGTCGGAAATATCGACTCTGTAGATGAGCCCAAGCTCGTAGATGTCGACCGGGATTTCCGGGTCGTAGACGGTCTTCAGCGCCGCGATGATCTCGTCGGTCATCCGGTCGAGCTCTTCCGGCGGCAGTGCGGAGGGGAGCGCCATGTCCGGCCGGTTCGGCTCGGGAATGGCGCTTTCGGCAACGGGAGCGGGCATTTCGGTCATGGTACCTACTCTGGCATCAACTCAGGCAAACAGGGCTTCGGCGCGGGTCAGCGCCTCGGCGAGGCGGTCGACTTCCTCGCGCGTATTGTAGAGCGCAAGCGAGGCGCGACAGGTCGAGGTCACACCATAGCGCGCCAGAAGCGGCATTGCACAATG
Organism: Methylobacteriaceae bacterium; assembly: GCA_019242655.1. Lineage (GTDB taxonomy): Bacteria > Pseudomonadota > Alphaproteobacteria > Rhizobiales > Beijerinckiaceae > JAFASC01. The sequence continues at coordinate 7,611 of JAFAVH010000370.1, read as the reverse complement.
AGTGCCGGCGCGGACCGCCACGCCGGAGTGATCGATGACGGTCGCGATGTCATGGGCGTGCGCGCCTTCCATGTTGAACGAAAGGATCGGGCCTTTGTCCTTCGCCGTGCCGTAGATCGTCAACGAGTTGATCGCGCGAAGCCGCTCATGCGCGTAGCGGGTAAGATCGGCCTCGTGCGCGCGGATGGCGGCGCGGCCGACATTGTCCATGTAGTCGAGCGCAGCGCCAAGCCCGATCGCCTGGACGATCGGCGGCGTGCCGGCCTCGAAGCGATGCGGCGGCGTATTGTAGGTAACGCTGTCCATCGTCACAGTCTCGATCATCTCGCCGCCGCCGTTGAACGGCGGCAGCCGTTCCAGCCATTCGCGCTTGCCATAGAGGACGCCGATGCCGGTTGGCCCGTACACTTTGTGGCCGGTGAAGACATAAAAGTCAGCATCGATGTCGCGCACATCGACATCGAGATGCACCGCGCCCTGCGAACCGTCGATCAGCACCGGGATGCCGCGGGAATGCGCGATGCGCACGACATCCTTCACCGGCACGAGCGTGCCGAGCATGTTCGACATATGCGTGATCGCGACGATCTTGGTGCGCGGCGACAATGTTTGTTCGAACCGCTCGAGCGAGAAGGTCCCGTCTTCCTCGATCTGCACCCATTTCAGGACCGCGCCCTTGCGCTCGCGGTGGAAATGCCAGGGCACGATGTTGGAATGGTGCTCCATCACGGAGAGGACGATCTCGTCGCCCTCGCCGATGTGATCCAGGCCAAAGGACGATGCGACGAGGTTGATCGCCTCGGTCGCATTGCGGGTAAACACGATCTCCTCATGCGAGCCGGCATTCAGGAAGGCGCGCACGCGCTCGCGCGCCACCTCGAACGCCTCGGTCGCGGCGTTGGCGAGGAAATGCAGGCCGCGATGCACGTTGGCATATTCGTTTTCATATGCTTCGGTCAGCCGCTCGATGACGGCGCGCGGCTTCTGTGCCGAGGCGGCATTGTCGAGATAGACGAGCGGCTTGCCGTAAACTTCTTTCGACAAGATCGGGAAGTCGGCGCGCAGCCGCTCGACGTCGTACGATCCTGTTTGCGGCTTCACATACTCGTTCATCGCCCCATCACTTCCGCGCCGCGAGCCAATCGGAGACGTAGGTCATCAGCCGTTCGCGCGCACCTTCGTTTTGCACGTGCTCGACCGCCTCCGCGGCGAATGCTTCAAGGAGAAGCTGCTCGGCCTCGGCGCGCGGCAAACCGCGCGAACGCAGATAAAAGAGCTGCTCCTCGTCGAGCTGCGCGACAGTCGCGCCATGTCCGCAAACAACATCGTCGGCAAAAATCTCAAGCTCCGGCTTGTTGAACATTGTCGCGCTATCGCCAAGCAGCAATGCGCGACTCTTCATGCCGCCATCGGTCTTCTGCGCATGCGGGCGCACGACGACCTTGCCTTGGTACACGCCCACCGCCTCATCAGCGATGATATGCTTGAAATATTCGCGGCTAGTGCAATGGGGAACCGCGTGATCGACGACTAGCGTTGTGTCAGCGTGCCGCTTGCCGGAAAGCAGCGACAGTCCGCGAATGCCGGCCGTCGAATGCTCGCCGTCGAAGCGCAGGAAAACCTGCCGGCGCACGAGCCCGCCATCGGCGATGAGCGCAAATCCATCATACTTACAGTTGGCGCCAAGCGTCGCCAGCAAGCTGCGCACAATGATCGCATCGGCGCCCTGACGGCTGATGCGCGTCAGGTGTTCGACCTCTGCGTCATCGGCTATTTCCAAAACAAGAACGCCGTTCTGCTGGTTCGAGCCGATCTCGACTGCGTCGACGATCTCAAGGAGCGTCAGCTTCGCGCCGGCGCCGACACGCACGAGCGAGCGATGATAGGCGGCATGGATCGCCCCCGCCGACATAATCGAGAGGATGATGAGCGGCTTGTCGAGTTCGCTGGCCGGCGCCACATCGACCACAACTCCGCCCTGCATCAACGCGGCATTGAGGCTAAGCGCGGGATCACCTGCACCCAGGCCCTTAGGGGCAAGGCGATCGACGAGGTTGGCATCTCCAGTCGCGAGCACGTCGGCGAGCGAGCGCACGGTCACACTGCCCGGCAGTTCGTCGAGATCGGATAGTTCCGGCACGAAGATGCCGTCGAGCAGAACGAGTGCGTAGCCTGCGGGAACGCCCGGCTGCACATGGCGAAGCGAATCTTCGAACTCGCTCGAGCCAGGTTCGAATAGTGGCGCCGCTTCGCGAAGCTGGCTGCGCAAATCAGTGTAGTGCCAGGATTCGATGCGCCGATGCGGCAGGCCGGAACGTTCGAACTCAGCGAAGGCTTCGCCGCGCAATGCTTTGACCGCTGCGCTGCCGGGCAGCCGGTCTTTCTCGCTCGCATAGAGCGAAATCAGCGCCTTCTCGGCCGGCGTTCGGATCTGCGTGATCTCATTCGTCATGGCGTCAGGCGGCCTCGCTCACGTAATCGCGATAGCCGTTCTTCTCGAGTTCGAGCGCGAGTTCCGGCCCGCCGGTTTTCACGATGCGTCCTGCCGCCATCACATGCACCGTATCCGGCTTGATGTAATTCAACAGCCGCTGGTAGTGCGTGATGACGAGGAAGCCTCGATCCTTGCTGCGCAGCGCGTTGACGCCTTGTGCGACGATGCGCAACGCATCGATGTCGAGACCGGAATCGGTTTCATCCATGATGGAGAGCTTCGGCTCGAGCAGCGCCATCTGCAGAATTTCCATGCGCTTCTTCTCGCCGCCGGAAAAACCGACATTCAGCGCCCGCTTCAGCATGTCCTGGTTGATCTCGAGCTTGTTTGCCGCCTCCCTTACGCGCTTCATCAGCTGGGGCGTCTGCAGCTCGTCTTCGCCGCGCGCTTTGCGCTGTGCATTGAGCGCGGATTTCAAGAACGTCATCGTGCCGACGCCCGGAATTTCGACGGGGTATTGGAAGGCGAGGAAAAGGCCTTTCGCCGCGCGCTCGGATGCATCCATCTCAAGGATGTTTTCGCCACCGAGCAGAATTTCGCCCTCGGTGACTTCGTAATCCTCACGGCCGGCGACGACATAGGAGAGCGTCGACTTGCCGGAGCCGTTCGGTCCCATGATCGCGGCGACTTCACCGCCCTTCACGGTGAGCGACAGTCCGTCGAGGATTTTCTTGCCCTCGACCTCGACGTGGAGATTTTTGATTTCAAGCAGCATATTCCAACCTGTTTCATTCAGCGCGGTTCGTGCGTGTGTTTAATCCGACTTCTCCGGCATCGCCGACGAATGATGCGAGGAGATCAGCCACTTTCCGTCGTTCAGCGTGTACGTGTAGGTATAACGCGCACGTACCTGCTTCCCTTTGTTCGGTCCGTCGCCGAAGCTGAACGTGTAGATGCCGGCGTCGATTGCATCGTTGCAGCCCAGTTTGATAACCCGCATATTGATCTCGCCGACCGGCTTGTTCTCGAGAAAATGCACGAAGTAGTCGCGCCGCTCGTCTTGGGTCAGGCGCGGTTTATTTGACACCGTGGGCAGAAGGATCGCATCCGACGCATAGTTCTTCACTACCTCGTCAGGATTGCCGGTCTTCAATGAATTGTTCCAACGGTCAAATAAGCCTTTGATGTCGGCTTCCGACGTGGCCTTGCAGGTCATATTCGTGTCCGCAGACGCAACGGAGACAGCGGCAAGAATAAGCAAAACGGCAAGCCCGAGCTTCATTTTCATCCCCCAATTTCATAACCTTCGAAAAGGCGTCGGCTCTAGCCGACACTTCCTTCAAGGCTGACCGCGATCAGCTTCTGCGCCTCGACCGCGAACTCCATTGGCAGCTGCTGCAGAACATCGCGGACGAAGCCGTTGACGATCAGCGCCGTCGCCTCCTCGCCCGAGAGCCCGCGCTGCATACAATAGAAGAGTTGGTCCTCGGATATTTTTGACGTGGTCGCCTCATGCTCGAATACCGCGGAGTGATTGCGCGCCTCGATGTATGGCACCGTGTGTGCGCCGCATTGATCACCGATGAGCAGCGAGTCGCAATTGGTGAAATTGCGCGCATTCGACGCACGGCGATGCGCCGACACCTGGCCGCGATATGTGTTCTCCGATTTGCCCGCCGCAATACCTTTGGAGATGATGCGGCTTGTCGTGTTGCGTCCGAGATGAATCATCTTGGTGCCGGAATCGACTTGTTGGCGCCCGTTCGAGATTGCGATCGAATAGAACTCGCCGCGCGATTCCTCGCCGCGCAGGATGCAGGATGGATATTTCCAGGTGATCGCCGAGCCGGTCTCGACTTGCGTCCAGGAGATTTTCGCCCGCGCCTCGCGACAATCGCCGCGCTTCGTCACGAAATTATAGATGCCACCGCGGCCCTCCGCGTCGCCGGGATACCAATTCTGCACGGTCGAATATTTGATCTCGGCGTCTTCGAGCGCGATCAGCTCGACGACGGCGGCATGCAGCTGATTCTCGTCGCGCTTCGGCGCCGTGCATCCCTCGAGATAGCTGACATACGAGCCCTTGTCGGCGATGATCAGCGTGCGCTCGAACTGACCGGTGTTGCGCTCGTTGATGCGGAAGTAGGTCGACAATTCCATCGGGCAGCGCACGCCGGGCGGGATGTAGACGAACGAGCCGTCGGAGAAGACCGCCGAGTTCAGCGTCGCATAGAAATTATCGGTGACGGGGACGACGGAACCCAAATATTTGCGCACGAGTTCGGGATGGCTCTGCACCGCTTCCGAAATCGGGCAGAAGATCACGCCGGCTTTGGCCAGCTCTTCCTTGAATGTCGTGACAACGGAAACAGAATCGAACACCGCGTCGACGGCGACGCGCGCGTTCTGCACGCCGGCGAGCACCTCCTGCTCGCGCAATGGGATGCCGAGCTTCTCGTACGTGCGTAAGAGTTCGGGATCGACCTCGGCGAGCGAGCGCGGCCCTTCGCTGCTCTTCGGCGCCGAGTAGTAATAGAGCTCCTGATAGTCGATCGGCGGATAGTCGACGCGCGCCCAAGTCGGTTCGCGCATGGTGAGCCAACGGCGATAGGCGTCGAGCCGCCACTCCGTCAGCCAATCCGGCTCGTTCTTCTTACCGGAGATGAAACGTACGGTATCTTCCGACAGGCCTTTCGGCGCCTTGTCGGATTCGATCTCTGTTACGAAGCCATATTTGTAGGCATCGACTTCAATCGCGCGGACCGTCTCGACCGTTTCCCTGACCGCTGGCATCCACTTCTCCTGCTTCGGCTAAAGCCGTCGCTCGTTGTTCCGTTCAGGCGGCGCGCCGCCTTTGCATTCGCTCGATCGCACGCGCGAAAGCGCGAGCGAAGTGTTCCACGTCCGCCTCGGTCGAGGCCCAGCCGAAGCTCACACGCATCGCACCCCTCGCGAGCGCCGGATCGACGCTCATCGCCGCGAGCACGTGCGAGCCGCCGACCTTGCCCGATGAACAGGCTGAACCCGATGACACTGCAACGCCATCGAGATCGAGAGCGATCAGCAGCGTCTCAGCGGAGATGCCAGGCACGGCAAAGCAGCTCGTGTTCGGCAGCCGCTCGACGTCCGAGCCAAAGATCACTGCGTCCGGCGCAATCTCCCGCACAATCTGTTCGAGGCGGTCGCGTAGCGCTCGTGACTGCGTCGCTTCAACTTCGACGTTGCGAGCCACCGCTTGCGCAGCGACTCCAAAGCCAGAGATTGCCGCGATGTTTTCGGTTCCGGCGCGCTGGCCGCGTTCCTGACCCCCGCCGCGCACCAGCACATCCCCGATATGGTCATTCTCGTCGGCGAATGCGAGCGCGCCGGCGCCCTTCGGACCGCCTATCTTGTGAGCGGAGAAGATCAGCGCATCGGCGCCGAACGTCGCCACGGTGGAAGCGATACGCCCGCAGGCCTGCACGGCGTCACAGATTGTCGCGCCGCCGGCCGATCGAACCTTTGCCGCAGCGTCGCTCACCGGCTGAATCACGCCCGTTTCGTTGTTGGCCGCCTGGAGCGCGAGAAGCGGACGCTTTCCCGCATTCCCATCTAACGCTCTGTCCAAAGCCGTGAGATCGACCCGACCATTCGGCTTGAGCGGCAGCACGATCACGTGCTCTGCCGGAAAACGATGCCCCTGCAGGACGCAGGGGTGCTCGCCGGCCGAAACCAAGAGCAGATCGAAATTGCGCAGCTCTCTTCCAACACGAAGCGAAGGCGTCAGCACAAGATTGGCTGCTTCCGTTCCGCCTGCAGTAAAGACCACGCCGCCGGCCGATACCCCGGCCAGCGTCCCGACATCCCGTCGTGCGGCCTCGACCAAAGCGCGCGCCTCCCTGCCCTCGTGATGCACGGAGGATGCGTTGCCGACGCAATCCAGCGCCGTGACCATTGCCAGACGAGCGTCCGGCCGCAGCGGCGCGGTGGCGTTGAAATCGAGGTAGCTGCGCGCGTTCGGCATGCGTGCGGGTCTGTCCCGGCCAAGCGCCTGCAAAATCCTTGCAAAACCGCTGACCGCTCATGTTAGAAGGCGCCGCCGCACCCATATGCAGCCGCACTTAGAATGATTCCAACCAGCTGGAATTATTCTAACCCGATTCTGAGGTCCCAACCCCATCGAGTCAAGGGAAGGCAAACCTCTTCGTCGCCGCAGGCGGAGACGATCTCCGTCGCGCCAGGAGTATCTATGCCCGAAGTCATCTTCACCGGTCCGGCCGGTCGCCTCGAAGGCCGATTCCACGCCTCCAAGCAGCGCAGTGCGCCGATCGCGATCATCCTACACCCCCATCCGCGGTTCGGCGGCACGATGAACAACCAGATCGTCTACCAGCTCTTCTACATGTTCCAGAAGCGCGGGTTCACGACACTGCGCTTCAATTTCCGCGGAATCGGCCGCAGCCAGGGTGAATTCGACCACGGCGCCGGCGAGCTCTCGGATGCCGCCTCGGCACTCGACTGGGTGCAGAGCCTGCATCCCGATTCGAAGACCTGCTGGGTCGCCGGCTACTCCTTCGGTTCGTGGATCGGCATGCAGCTCCTGATGCGCCGCCCGGAGATCGAAGGCTTCATGTCGATCGCTCCGCAGCCGAACACCTACGACTTCTCGTTCCTGGCGCCCTGCCCGTCCTCCGGCCTGATCATCAACGGCGAGCAGGACAAGGTCGCCCCGGAGAAAGACGTCAACGGCCTCGTCGAGAAGCTGAAGACGCAAAAGGGTATTCTGATCACCCACCGCACCGTTCCGGGCGCCAACCACTTCTTCAACGGCCAGGTCGAGCCGCTGATGGCCGAGTGCGAGGATTACCTCGACCGCCGCCTGAACGGCGAACTGGTGCCGGAACCGGCTGCCAAGCGCATTCGCTAAGCCTTGATATCGCTGGCGCCGATCTCGAAGGTCGGCGCCACGAAGCCATCGATCAGCCTCGGCTCGATCTCCCGCATGCCGGCTTTGCGCAGCACGTGCTGGGAAGCAAAATTCTCCGGATGCGTGAAGGCGATCAAGCGGTCGCTGAAGCCCTTGCCGAGGAACCAGGCGATCAGTCCCCGCGCCGCCTCCGTCGCATAGCCCTTTCCCCATTCGTCCTCATTGAATGCGTAGCCGAGCTCGAACTCGCGCGCCTCCTCGTCATGCAGAG
>JAFAVH010000315.1 GCA_019242655.1 Methylobacteriaceae bacterium | reverse complement strand
TTCTCTTGATCGCGGTCGCGATCGGTTTGATCATGACACCCGCCGCCTATCATCGCATCGTCGAGGAGCACAGCGTCTCAAAGTTTTTCATACAGCTGACATCGGTCATGATCGCAACGTCCATGCTGCCGTTGCTCACCGCGATCTCGTTGGAAATATATATTCTCGGACACCTCGTGCTCGACAGCAAGCAGGCGAGCTTTTGGATCGCAATTGCGGTGGCCGCGTTCCTCGCAACGCTCTGGTATGTGATGCCGTTCACAGCGCGAGTGATCGGGCGGCGCCGCGCGGCGCACATTAAGCGCATTTAACGCGGACGCGCCCGCGATCTGTCGACGTTCGCCATCATCACCAAGTCCTCGTAGCGTCCATCGACAAGGACGGTGTCGCGTAACGCGCCTTCGCGTTCGAAGCCGAGCTTTTGATAAAGAGCAATCGCACGGGTGTTCTCGGCGCGCACCGTCAGCTCGACGCGAACAATTCCGCGCTTTGACGCTTCGTCCAAGGCAGCCTGGATGAGGGCCGCTCCCAACCCTCTGCCACGAAACGCCGGGAGAATACCTATGCCCAACACCCCAACATGCGCGTAGATCGGTCGATCCTTGGGAAGGATGTCGCACCACCCGACCAATTCGCTATCCGACAGGGCAACGAGCTGGACATTGTTCTTCGCGATGTTGTTGATGATGAAGGCGCGCGTCGCCTCGAGCGGCGGCGCCTCGAGAAACGCCAGAAACCTTCGTTCGCGCGCCACTGCATCGAGCGCGCGATGAAAGTCGGGGACATGTTCCTCGGCGATCGGAACGATTCTAAGATTCATCGGATTTCCACGGCGCATTCATGCGAAATGACAGGTGTGCATGCGATGCGCTAAGATAGCGCTTCGTCCCGGTAGACCCAAAATCAGGATTTGTATGCCCGCATCGAATGCACGCGTCACCACCGCCAATGCCAGCCGCTATCTCCAGCAGGTCTGCAAACATTGGAGCCACAAATTCGCCGTCGAGTTCACGTCGGAACGCGGCCGCGTCCCGTTCGCCGACGATCGCGTCTGTACGTTCGAGGCGGACCCGCAGACATTGGCGATGCACATCGAAGCGCCCGACGACGAAAGCCTTGCGCGCACGCAGAACGTTGTCGTCGATCACGTGAAGCGATTCGCGTTTCGTGAAGATTTGGGCGAGGTTGCCTGGTCGCGTGAGACCTAGTCGCGCGGCAATCTTCCTTCGCTGACGTTCAGCGCGTCCGCTAATCGTACGCGTGCGGAGCCCGGTGCGAGCGGCTTCTGCTGACTTTCATGCGGGGCCCAGCCGGAGAGCCATACGATGTCGAAAGTGGCACGCACGCGTCCGTCCTGATCCGCGAAGCGCTCGGCGTAAATCTCGACAGCGCGAAGCAGAACGTCGCGACGCAGCGGAACACGGCTGCGTTCGGCGAGAGCGTTCGTCGCGCCCATGGCCCGCAGATCGCGCATGAGGGCAAGCATGGAATCGTAACGCGCGACAAGCGGCTCGACATCGGTCACCGGCAGCGCGAAGCCGGCGCGCTGCAACAGGTGTCCGAGGTCGCGAATATCGGCAAAAGGCGCGACGCGCGGACTGGCGCCGCCGACGAGTTGCGCCTCCGCTGACGTCAGCGCGGTGCGCAGTTCGATGAGGCTTTGTCCGCCGGCAAGGGCGGCAAGAAACAGTCCGTCGGGCGCGAGCGCGCGGCGGATTTGCACGAGCGCGCCCGGGAGATCGTTCGCCCATTGCAGACAAAGGCCAGAGACAATGAGGTCGAAGCTCTCCGATGCGAAGGGCAGCGCTTCTTCGTCTCCAATTAGCAAAAGAGGCGAATGCGGGCGCTCGATGATCGGCGCTGCGCGAACGATGATCCGGCCCTGGGCTTCAAGCGTCTCTGCGATCTGCGGCCCCGGCGTGCCAAGATCAAGCGCGCGCGGGAACGGCCGCGAGACGAGCGACAGGCGTTCGGCAAAGTCGATCGCGACGCGGTCGAGCAAAAAGCTCGCCGGTTTCCTCGCCGCACGCGCCAGGCGGCGGCGGATCAGCGCGCGGTCAAAAAGGGGAGGGGGACCGGTCAAGGCTTTTACTTAGGAAGCCAGGCATTTAGCGTCAAAACGTGATGGGCGGCAGTTTCCTCCAGACATTCCGAAGCCATCCCCGCGTGGCGCGCGCTTTCCAAGTGTTCGCCGGCGCGGGCAGCCGTGTGCTCGACATCCTGTATCCGCCCGGCTGTCTGGCCTGCCGCAAGGCCACAGCGGCACACCACGCCTTGTGCTCGCAATGCTGGGGCGAGATGCGCTTCATTGAGCGCCCTTATTGCGAGCGGCTCGGCACGCCGTTTGCGCAGGACCTGCGCGCGCCGGGCCTGATCTCGCCAGAGGCGATGGGCGATCCACCTGTCTTTGACCGCGCCCGGGCGGTTGTGCGCTACGACGACGGCCCGGCGCGCCGGCTGGTTCATCGCCCCAAATACAGCGACCGGTTGGAGCTTGCGCGTCCGATGGGCGCCTGGATGGCGCGCGCTGGAGCTGAGGTTTTGGCCGAGGCCGACATCATCGTCCCCGTGCCGCTTCACCGGTTCCGGTTGATCTCGCGCCGGTTCAACCAGGCTGCTGCGCTGGCGCATTCAGTATCGCAAGCTAGCGCAGTGCCCGTCGACGCACAGGCGCTCGTCCGGGTGAAACAAACCCCGCCGCAAGTGGGGCTCAGCCGCCCTCAACGCGCCGGCAATGTTCAAGGCGCTTTCCGCGTGCCGGAGGAGGCAAAGCCGAAAGTCTATGGCACCCGGATCGTTCTCGTCGATGACGTGCTCACCTCGGGCGCCACCGCGAACGCTGCTTCTCGTGCGCTTCTGCGCGGCGGTGCGAAAAGCGTCGACGTTCTTGTGTTTGCAAGGGTTGTGACAAACGCGTGACGACCCGATATAAGCCACAACCTCTGGATTCGAGCATGTCGAACATCACGATCTATACGAAAAGCACCTGCCCCTATTGTCATGCTGCCAAGGACCTTTTGAAGAAGAAGGGCGCGGCGTTCGATGAGGTATCTCTCGATGGCGACCGTGCCGCACAGATGAAAATGGCGGTGCGCGCGGGTGGGCGTTCAAGCGTTCCGCAGATTTTTGTCGGCGAGAAGCATATAGGCGGCTGCGACGACCTCTACGACCTCGATGCGGACGGCAAGCTCGATGCGCTTCTTGCCGCATAAACTGTTGCAATGATCCGTTACTCCCTCATTTGCGACAACGCGCACGAATTTGATAGCTGGTTTGCAAACAGCAGTGCGTTCGACGAGCAATCCGAGCGCGGATTGATCGTCTGCCCTTTTTGCGATTCGGCGCATGTAACAAAAGCGATCATGTCGCCGCGCCTGGCGCGCACGGATGTCGTGCGGCCTGCATTGCCATCGCTGCAGCCGAGTGCCGGGGACGAAGCGCCGAAACCGGCGGAAGAAAAGCGTCCGGTTGCGCTCTTTGACGAGAAACACGCTGCGCTGCGCAACATGGTCCGCGAACTGCACGCCAAGATCATCGAGACGACCGTCGACGTTGGTTCGCGGTTTCCCGAGGAGGCGCGCCGCATTCACGAAAGTGAAACGCCGCAGCAACCGATCCGCGGCCAGGCGACCGCCGAAGAGGCGAGGGCGCTGTTGGATGAAGGGATCGGCATTCTGCCGGTTCCGACATTGCCGGACGAGCGGAATTAGCCGCACGCATTCGTGGCTGATGCGTCGTCAAAAATCCTTGTCGGTGTGTTCGGCGCGGCGCATGGAATTCGCGGCGAAGTGCGGCTGAAATCATATACCGGCGATCCAGCTGCGATTGGAACATACGGACCGTTACAGGATGAGAGCGGGGCGCTCAGCTTCACGCTCGAAGCCGTGCGCTCGATCGGCAAGGATATGTTCGTCGCGCGCGTGACCGGCGTCCACGATCGCGATTCCGCAGAACGCTTGAGCGGCACGCAATTGTTCATGACGCGCGAAGCGCTGCCGTCCGCTGACGACGAGGAATTCTACCATGT
>JAFAVH010000027.1 GCA_019242655.1 Methylobacteriaceae bacterium | reverse complement strand
GCCGACGGTGGCAAAAATGCTGAAGCGCCTCGCCGAAGACGGCCTCGTGACGCTGCGTCCCTATCGCGGCGTTTTCCTCACTGAGGCTGGTGAGGCTGTTGCGCAGGAGGCGCGGGAGAAACACCGCGTCGTCGAGCGTCTGCTCGTCGCGCTCGGCGTGAGCGCTCATACCGCACGACGCGATGCTGAAGGCATCGAGCATCACGTGAGTGAGGAAACTTTAGAAGCGTTCAAGAAATTCGTCGCGCGAGCCAAGCATCGCGGATAGTCAACGCAGCTTCGATTTAGAATAACTTCAAAGCAAGTGCTGATTTGTTTCGGCTGCGTCGGTAAATCTATTTCGCTTTTCTCAAGAGCCGCTATATGCCTCGGCACGCGCATCCCCTCTCAGAGGCAAATCTCCATGAAATTCACCGCGCCGGCGCTTGCCGCTGCTGCCGCTTTGCTCGCAGGTCCGCTTGTCGCGAAGGAATATCCGATCGGCAAACCGCAGATGAAAGGCGGCATGGAAGTCGCGGCCGTCTATCTGCAGCCAATCGAGATGGATCCGCCCGATGTGATGCGCGCGGCGAAAGACTCCGACGTGCATCTTGAGGCCGACATCAAGGCGGCGAAAGACAACAAGAACGGCTTTTCCGAGGGCGACTGGGTTCCTTTTCTTGTGGTCACCTACGAGCTGACCAAGCTCGATTCAAAAGAGACGCAGAAGGGCGACTTCACGCCGATGGTCGCCAATGACGGCCCGCATTACGGCGACAATGTCAGACTGAACGGGCCCGGCAAGTACAAGCTGACACTGAACGTAAAGCCGCCGAGCGCCAATCCGCATGCGCATTTCGGCAGGCATGTCGACAAGGAGACCGGCGTCGGACCGTGGTTCGAGCCGTTCAGCGTCGACTACGAATTCACTTATGCGGGAACGGGCAAGAAAGGCTCCTACTGATGATGAAACGCGTTCATTCCGTTTGCTTGATTGTGGGCGTAACATCGCTGCTTGCGGTGGGGAGGCCGGCGTTTGCCGAAGATCCGACCTTCGCGATCGAGTTCAAGGATGGCACCGTGACGCCGACGCGCATCGAAGTACCGGCAAAAGCGCGCTTCAAGCTTGAACTCAAAAACAGCGGCAAGACCGCCGCGGAATTTGAGACGAGGTCGCCTAAGTTCGAGAAAGTGATCGCGGCCGGAGCGAAGTCTTCGCTCGTCATCCGCACGCTCGATCCAGGTGAATACGAGTTCTTCGATGATTTTCATCCGCAGGCGAAGGGCACGCTCGTTGCTAAATAGCCTGGACTTCTGTCGGGCCGAGTGATGATGCAGAATGCGGCGGCTGCAGGATTGACGCGGCCGCCTTCACCGAACCCCTTATTGCAGCACCTCGACGCCGCGCTCGCCCGTCTCGGCGACGCGTTGCTGCGCGGCCGAAGAGTCATCCAGGCCGTGCAATGGGTGGTCGTCGCGGTCTATCTCGTCCTGATCACCGTCCCCGCGCTTCTGCCATTGCCCGTTCGCGCTGCGCATATCTGGAACCACATTACGCTCTTTGCGCAATTCGTGTTCTGGGGCTTGTGGTGGCCGTTCGTGCTTCTGAGCATGGTGCTGGTCGGCCGCGCCTGGTGCGGTCTCATCTGTCCCGAAGGCAGCCTGACCCAATTTGCCAGCAGGCATGGGCGCGGTAACGCGCTGCCGCATTGGATCAAATGGAAGGGCTGGCCGTTCGTCGCGTTTGCGATGACGACGATCTACGGCCAGCTCATCAGCGTCTACCAATATCCGGCGCCGGCGTTGTTGATCCTCGGCGGCTCGACTCTTGCCGCGATCGTCATCGGCTTTCTCTATGGCCGCAACAAACGTGTCTGGTGCCGCTATTTGTGCCCGGTCACTGGCGTATTCGGCCTTTTGACCAAACTCGCGCCACTGCATTTTCGCGTCGATCCGGTGGCATGGGAGGCTTCGCGCCAGAGCGGCGTTCGTCCCCGGCCGGTGAATTGTCCGCCGCTCGTTCCGATCAAGACCATGCGGGGTTCGAGCATGTGCCACATGTGCGGCGGCTGCAGCGGCTATCGCGGGGCGATTTCGCTGTCGCGCCGCTCGCCCAACGACGAGATCGTACGCGTCGCCAAGAATGAGCCGAAGCCCTGGGAAACCGCGCTGATCCTATTCGGCCTGATGGGTGTCGCCGCCGGCGCATTCCATTGGACGGGCAGCGATACTTTCGTCGAGGCGAAGCAGGCGATCGCGACTTTGCTTGTCGAACACGGAGTCATGTGGCCGCTTGCGCTACATCTGCCGTGGTTCCTCTTGACCAATTATCCCGATAATAACGACGTGCTGACGCCTCTCGATGGTGCGCTCATCGTTGCTTATATCGGCGCAGTCGCGGTGCTTGTCGGCGTGACGGCATCCACATGTCTCGCGCTTGCGGCGCGCGCACTCGGACCGTGGCAGGCCGCGCGCTTTCACCATTTGGCGCAGGGCCTGCTGCCGAGCGCCGGCTGCGGCGTGTTTCTCGGATTGTCCGCTCTGACCGTGACGATGCTGCACAGCGAGGGCTTTGCGCTCGGCTTCGTCACGCCGTTGCGTCTCGCCTTTCTTACCGGCGCGGCCTTGTGGTCCGCTATTTTGTGCTGGCAGATTGCCGCTGCGCATACAGCGAGCCGCGTCCGTCAAGCGATTGCCCTGTTGCCGACGAGCGGCGCGATCGCAATCGGCGTTGCGACCTGGGCGCTGTTGTTCTGGGGCTAGCGCGCCCGTCCGCCGAGCGCTAGTCCCCGCACGACAGCGTCTGCCCCGTACTTGTCGCGCAGCGCATCGACTGCTGCCTCGCGCGACTTTGCCCGCGCGATGCCCGCGTCGCCAGTAAGGTCGCCGCGATCGGCTTCCATCGCATCGACAAGATCACCGGCGCCAATGCCGATGAGGCGATAGCGCGTGCCATCAAGTTCGGGTTTCAGCAGCGCGTCGGCATTCTCGAACAAACGCGATGCAAGCTGCGTCGGCTTCAGGCCGGAGCGCGAGCGCGTACGCAGTTTGAACTCGCTCGATTTGAGTTTCAACGTCACGCTCCGGCCCGCGACGTCGGCTGTCTTAAGGCGCTTTGCGACCTTCTCGCACAGCCGAAACAGGATCGGCCGCAATGTCTCGGCGTCGGAGAAGTCTGCGTCGAATGTCGTCTCGGCGGAAATGCCCTTGGTTTCGCGTTCGGGGTTGACGCTGCGATCATCGAGCCCGTTCGCGAGCCGCCACAGCCGCCGGCCTTCATTTCCGAGGAGCTTCATCACCTCGATCTCGGAGCGCCGCTGCAGGTCGCCGATCGTGCGAAAACCATCCTTGGCCAGTCTATTCTCCGCGACCTTGCCGATGCCCCAGATCATCCGCACCGGCTTGTCCGCCAGGAATGATTTCGCTTCCGCGCGGCCGAGCACGGAAAAGCCGCGCGGCTTGTCGAAATCCGATGCGATCTTTGCCAGGAACTTGCAGTAGCTCAGGCCGATCGACACGCTGATGCCGATTTCATTCTCGACGCGCCGCGCAAAACGCACCAGCGTCTCTGCGGCGCTGGCTCTGTGCAAGCGCTCGGTGCCGGTCAGGTCAACAAAAGCTTCGTCGATCGACAACGGTTCGACGAGCGGCGTCAGCTCGAACAAAAGTCCACGCACCTCGCGCCCGACTCGCGCATATTTCTGCATGTCGGGGTGGACCACGGTTGCGTGCGGGCAGGCGGCGAGCGCCTTGAACATCGGCATCGCCGAATGCACGCCATACGTCCGCGCGATGTAGCAGGCAGTGGAGACGACGCCGCGCCTGCCGCCGCCGATGATCAGCGGCTTGTCGGCGAGATCAGGATTGTCCCGTTTCTCGATCGCCGCATAGAATGCATCGCAATCGATATGAGCGATGCTGAGACGATCGCGCTCCGGATGCACGAGCAGCCGCGGCGAGCCGCACGCGCTGCAGCGGCCGTTGCGCGCGGGCGCGGCGGCGAGGCAATCGCGGCAGAGGGGATCGGTGGAATGCATGCGGCGCGGCGTCCCGCGACTCGGGAGCCCGCAGGATAGCCGAAAGTCTCAGCCGGAGTCTGCCTCGGGCGAGAGCAGATGCCGCGCTTGCCCAATTCGCTCCGGGGCGATTTGCGCCGCCTCGGCAAACTCGAGCAGCAAATGTTCGTCGCCGGCGAGATAGTCGAGCACGCCGGGCAGAAAGCCCGGTTCGGCTGCGGCCTTGCGCAAACCGCCGGGATCGAGGCCGGATAGACCAAGGAAGCGGGCGATTCGCGTCTCGTCCTGACCGAGGAAATTCAGCGCAGCGAGGGCCAATCCCTCGGCATCTTCGCGCCCGAGCTTTTTGGGTCGGGAAGGCTTCGTCAACCCTGTGGCAGAAGAGGGACGCAGAATCACCGGTGCGGTTTCCCTTTCATCAAGGTCTCGCGGTTAAGGATAGGACATGTCGATGCAAGAGGTCTTCCCGGGTCGCAATCGCAACGCCGCCGAGCCCGCCGGAAGCGAAGTCGTAGCAATGCCCAAAACCGTGCTCATCGTCGAGGATAACGAGCTCAACATGAAGCTTTTCAACGATTTGTTGGAGGCGCATGGCTACGCGACCATTCAGACGAAGAGCGGCGTCGAGGCCGTCGAGCTCGCCCGCCGCCACCGGCCAAATCTGATCCTCATGGATATCCAGCTGCCTGAAGTTTCCGGGCTGGAGGTCACCCAGTGGCTTAAGGACGACGAGGAATTGCGCGCAATCCCCATCATCGCCATTACCGCGTTTGCCATGAAGGGCGATGAGGAAAAAATCCGCCAGGGCGGTTGCGAGGCCTACCTCTCGAAGCCCATCTCCGTCACCAAATTCCTCGAGACCGTCCGAAATTATGTGAGCGAGGGGTAAGAGCTCGCATGACCGCGCGCGTTCTGGTCGTCGACGACGTTCTGCCGAATATCAAGCTGCTCGAAGCGCGCCTCAGCGCCGAGTATTTCGACGTACTGCGCGCAACGAGCGGCCTTGAGGCCCTGTCGATTTGCGCGCAGGGGCGATGCGACATCGTCCTCCTCGACGTGATGATGCCGGGGATGGACGGATTCGAGGTCTGCCGCCGGCTGAAATCCGATCTTTCCACCGCCCACATTCCCGTGGTCATGGTGACCGCGCTCGATCAGCCGGCGGACCGCGTCCGTGGGCTCGATGCCGGCGCCGACGACTTCCTGACGAAGCCCGTCGATGAGATCGCGCTGCTTGCCCGCGTGCGTTCGCTTGCCCGGCTCAAGGTGATGATCGACGAGCTGCGCACCCGCGCCGCAACGTCGGCAAGTCTCGGTGTCGGCGAGGCGGCGCTGCACACGCTGACATCCAGCGTTGAGAACGGCCGCATCCTGCTTGTCGACGATCGCCCGTCCTCCGTCGAGCGTGTCAGCGCAATTCTTGGCGCCGACCACCACGTCGATGTCGAGGCCGACCCTCAGGAAGCGCTCTTCCGTGGCGCCGAAGGCGGGTACGACCTTTTCGTCATAAGCCTCGGCCTGGAACATTCGGACGCGTTGCGCCTCTGCAGCCAGATCCGCTCGCTCGAGCGCACGCGGAATTTGCCCGTGCTGTTGATCGCCGAAGCCGAAGATCGGGCGCGCATCTTGCGCGGGCTCGATCTCGGCGTGAACGATTATCTCGTGCGCCCGATCGATCGCAACGAGCTGGTTGCACGCGTCCGCACGCAGCTCCGCCGCAAGCGCTATGCGGATTCGTTGCGCGACAACGTCCAGGCGGCGATCGAGATGGCGATCATCGATCCGCTGACCAGCCTGAACAACCGCCGCTATCTCGAGTCGCATCTCGCGACGCTGCTCGATCAGGCGGCCCAAAAAGGCCGGCCGTTGTCCCTGATGATCCTCGACATCGATCATTTCAAAGCCGTCAACGACACCCACGGCCACAATGCCGGCGACGAGATCCTCAAAGGTTTTTCCTCCCGCATTCGGAAGGCCGTGCGCACGGCCGACTTGGTGTGCCGGCTCGGCGGCGAGGAATTCGTCGTGGTCATGCCGGACACGCCGCTTGTCGTCGCAACGCGGATCGCGGAGCGCATCCGCGTGGCGATTGAGGCCGAGCCCTTTGCGCTGGACGAGCAGGGTGGGGCGATCCCGGTGACCGTCTCGATCGGTCTTGCCGATCGCGGTCTCGACGCCAACCCGGACGCGTTGTTCAAACGCGCGGACCGGGCGCTCTATGCTTCGAAAGCGAGCGGCCGCAATCGGGTCACGGCGGCCGCCGCCTAAAAGGGCGCGCGTGAGAAATTCACCACGCTTCTTTAGGTAAACAAAGGGTTGATCCCGCCAACGCGCTTATTTCATTGCAATTTTTCGGTCGCCCTGTAACTCTGCCTTGGCCGGACGGGTTTGCATCTGGCGGCGGCGAGGAAGTCCCAACAAGCGGAACACCTGCCGTCGTGCGCGTATAGATGCGTTCTGGCGAACTGGAATACCCTGCGGAGTGCTCAGGTCCGCCGCATCTCCTGGGTCCGTAGGGTCGGCCGGCTGGTTTGCGGCAGGAGTGGCCTCCTCGAAACGCCGCAGCCAGTCGGCCACCTTCATTTCCCAGTATTTTTTTAAACTTGCCGGGCCTCAGCCAGCGAGCAGTTCGGCCTCAGCGCCGCCGCAGCCGGCC